>JAADDU010000130.1 GCA_013153755.1 Campylobacterota bacterium
ATAAGATTTATGAGCCGACACATCCACATTTTATTACTTGTACTGTTTTACATTGGATACCTATATTTACAAGAACACAAACAACTGACATCATTTTTGAGTCTTTAAAGTATCTTCAAAAAAGTGACAATCTAAAAATATATGCTTATGTCATACTTGAAAATCATCTACACCTTTTAGCTTCTAGTGATGATATAGCAAAAACTATGACAAATTTTAAAAAATATACAGCTAGAAAAATCATAGACCTGCTTAAAGAACACAATGTTAAAACCATCCTTGAACAACTTTCATTTTATAAAAAAGCACATAAAACTACAGCAAAGTATCAACTATGGCAAGAGGGGATAGCTCCAAAACTTATACAAAGTCAAAAGATGATGTTAGATAGGATGAACTACATACATAACAACCCCATAAAAAGAGGTTATGTAGATGAAGCATCCCATTGGCGATATAGTAGTGCTAGGGATTATGATGGTGTTGAGGGGTTGATAGGGGTTGAGAAGTTTTATTAGTTTAGTAAAGATAGAGTTCCCATACTGAGTATGGGAACTAGTTAAGTTAGAGTTCCCACACGGAGTATGGGAACTAGTTAAAGGTGGAAACTCCCATTTCCTCGTTCCCATTCTCCAGAATGGGAATGCATACATATACACAGACAACTACAAACTGTAGATGAAGTTAATTAAATAAGGTTAAAGTTCCCACACGGAGTATGGGAACTAGTTAGAACTAGTTGAACTACTATTGACTCTATAAAAAGAGAGTGCTATAATCTAAATAAAAAGGATAGATGATGAGTTCACATAAAAGCAAAGAGCATTTGAGTAAAATCAAAGATGCAGTGGTAAATTCAAAAGAGTTAAATGAAGATGAAAAAACAAATACCATAAAACACATAGATGAGTGGTTACTAGAAGATAAAGCAGATGGGATTTTTATTGAGGAACTTGTAAAGTTAAACTCTGCTATAAAACCTATACTTGCAGAACTTGGGTTGATATAGTTTAAAAAATGTTTATAGATAAAACTATAAAACTTTTAGGTTATTTTACTGCATCTATACTTGCTATCTTGGTTTTACTTGTTGTATATGATGCAACAGCTAGGTACTTGTTCTCTACTGGTTCTATAGCTTTGCAAGAGCTAGAATGGCATTTTTTTGATGTTGTTATACTTCTTAGTATCGCCTTTACATTTAAGCATAATGCCCATGTAAGGGTAGATATATTTTATGATAGATTTACTCCTAAAGTAAAACTTATCGTAGATATGTTTGCTACGGTGTTTTTTATACTACCTTTGTCTTTTTTGATTATCTATATAGGTGTTGGTTTTGTCGAGATGAGTTTTTTGCAACATGAAGCATCATCAGACCCAGGTGGATTGAAATATAGATGGATAGTTAAATCTTTGATGCCTATTGGTTTTTTGTTTTTGTCTTTACAAGCATTTAGTGAGTTGGTTACAAATATAAAAAAATGGAAAACACTATGATAGCCTTAGTTATGTTTGTGATAGCTCTATCTCTTCTTTTAGTTGGTATCCCTGTAGCTTTTGCTTTTGGTGGGGTTGCCATGATTTTTGCTTTTATGATTCCAGATATAGGGTTTGAAGTTTTTAACATCTTACCTTTTAGAATCTTTGGGATTATGAGTAACACAACTCTAATGGCAGTACCTCTTTTTATAGCTATGGGGCTTATCTTAGAAAAGTCTGGCATGGCTGAGAAGCTTTTAATGTCTATGAGTGCCATGTTTAGAGGTGTTAGAGGTGGACTTGGTGTTAGTGTTGTTTTAGTTGGTGCTATTTTGGCTGCATCTACAGGTATAGTTTCAGCTAGTGTTGTTATGATGAGTGTTATAACTCTGCCTTTGATGATAAGTGCAGGATATAATAAAAGCCTAGCTTGTGGAACCATTGCATCTAGTGGTACTTTAGGGCAGATTATCCCACCATCTATCATACTCATAGTTTTAGGTGATGTTATGAGTGTTAGTGTTGGAGAACTATTTATGGGTGCAGTTCTTCCTGGGCTTACACTTGTTGGACTTTATATAACTTATATACTAGTTCGTGCATATCTAAAACCACAAGATGCTCCAGCTATCCACTTTGAAGAGAAGATAAGTTTTTTAGAGATAGTTTTTGCCATCGTTCCACCTCTTTTACTTATGTTGGCAGTTTTGGGAAGTATCTTTGCAGGGATTGCCTCTCCGACAGAATCAGCAGCATTTGGTGTTGTTGGTGGTTTGATTTTATCGGCTATAAATAAAACACTTTCATTTGAGATGATAAAATATGCTTTGTTTGAAACTATGAAACTAAGTGGTATGATTTTTATGATACTTATAGGTGCGACTGCTTTTAGTTTGGTATTTAATGAGCTTGGTGGAACTGACCTTATTTTAGAGTTTTTTAGTCAAGATATAGGGGATGTTTGGGTATTTATAGGTGTGGCGATGTTAAGTATCTTTATACTTGGTTTTTTCATAGATTTTATAGAGATAAGTTTCATCATAGTTCCTATACTTGTGCCTGTTATGGATGCTTTTGGAATAGATCCTATCTGGTTTGCTGTTCTTATAGCTATGAATCTTCAAGCATCATTTTTAACACCACCTTTTGGACTTTCACTCTTTTTTCTAAAAGGTGCAGCAAAAGATAGTGTTACTACTATGGATATCTATAGGGGTATCATCCCTTTTATACTTTTACAACTCATAGGACTTGGTTTAGTTTTAGTGTTTCCCGATTTGGTATTTGCATTCTTGTAAAAAAGCTCTTTATTTTAATCTTTTATAGCGTATAATTAGGCATAAATTATATAAGGATTTTTATATGGCTGTAAAAGTAGCAATAAACGGAACTGGTAGAATCGGAATGATCGTTGCAAAGATTATTATGGAGCGTGATGATATAGAGTTAGTAGCACTAAATACAACTGCTAAACCTGATATGTTAGAGTACCTTTTTAAGTATGATAGTGTGCATACTGGTATAGATGCTAAAGTTATAGATGAAAACACCATAGAACTTGCAGGTAAAAAAGTGGCTATGTTTAGCACTCGTAGTCTTGATGAGTTAGATTTTGGTTCTGTTGGTGCTGAGTTGGTTATAGAGTGTACTGGGGTATTTTTAACTACTGAGTCTGCTAAGGGTTATCTAAAAAATGGCGTGAAAAAAGTTGTTATGTCTGCACCTGCAAAAGATGATACACCAACTTATGTTTATAACATAAATACAGATTCTTACAAAGGTGAGGCTATCATCTCAAATGCTTCATGTACAACAAACTGTCTTGCTCCTGTTTGTAAAGTTCTTGATGATGCTTTTGGTATAGAAAATGGTCTAATGACAACTATCCACTCTTATACAAATGACCAAAGCATACTAGATGTTAAACACTCAAAAGATAAAAGAAGAGCTCGTGCAGCAGCTATAAATATGATACCAACAACAACAGGTGCTGCAAAAGCTATCTCACTTGTTATGCCAAACTTAAAAGGTAAACTAAACGGTTATGCTATGCGTGTTCCAACTCCTGATGTTTCAGTAGTTGACTTGACAGTAAACCTTAAAAAAGATGTAACTAAAGAGGAAGTAAATGAGGCGTTTGAAAAAGCTGCTCAAACAAACTTCAAAAACCTTATAGAGATAGATAATGATAAAAGAGTATCTAATGACTTTGTAGGCTCTACTTACAGCTCTATATATGTACCAGATATGACTAGTGTTGTTGATGGAAACAGTGTAAAAGTTATAGCATGGTATGACAATGAGTGGGGATACAGTGCTCGTTTAGTAGATATGTGTGTTCTTGTAGCAAACAAATAATAATTTTAAAACGGAGATAGATTTGGCACACGAAAATGCTGGTAAAAGGGTAAAAAAAGAGGACTTAATAGATGTTGAAAAACTTGTAAGTGATTACTATGAGTTAAAACCAGATGTAGATATTGCAACTCAAAGAGTTGTATTTGGTACATCTGGGCATCGTGGTAGCTCTTTTAGTAGAAGTTTTAATGAAGTGCATATTTTGGCTATCTCTCAAGCTTTGTGTGACTATAGAAAATCTCAAAACATAGATGGGAAGTTACTTATAGCAAAAGATACTCATGCGCTCTCAACACCTGCACAACTAACTGCTCTTAGAGTTTTTATAGCAAATGGTGTTGAGTGTGAGATAGCAAAAGGTGGTGGATATACTCCAACACCAGTTCTCTCTTTTAGTGTGATAAAAGCTAACAAAACCACTGCATCTACTTGTGATGGTGTGGTTATAACACCTTCACACAACCCTCCACAAGATGGTGGTTTTAAGTATAACCTACCAAGTGGTGGTCCAGCCGATACTGATGCTACTTCTGTTATACAAGACAGTGCAAATGAGTATATAAAAAACAATCTTGATGGTGTTTTGATGGTGAGTGAGGAGGAAGCTCTAGCTAAAGCCAACAAAGTGGACTTTATAACTCCTTATGTGGAGGAGTTAGATACTATCATAGATATGGATGCTTTAAAACAAAGCAAACTAAAAGTTGGAGTTGACCCTCTTGGTGGCTCAGGTATAGAGGTTTATAAAAAGATAAATGAGATATATAAACTTAACCTAGAGATACTAAATGATGAGGTTGATTTTACTTTTAGTTTTATGAGTTGTGACCATGATGGTAAAGTTAGGATGGATTGTTCCTCCCCTTATGCTATGACCTCTTTGGTTGGACTAAAAGATAAGTTTGATTTAGCTTTTGCAAACGACCCAGACTTTGACCGTCACGGTATAGTGACTCCAGATGGACTTATGAATCCAAATCATTACCTCTCTGTTGCTATTTGGTACTTGTTTCAAAACCGTGATGGTTGGCATAAAGATTTAAAGATAGGTAAAACACTTGTTTCTAGCTCTATGATAGACAGAGTTGCTGAGTCTATAAACAAAGAGGTATTTGAAGTACCTGTTGGATTTAAATGGTTTGTAGATGGTATGTGTAACTCAAGATTAGGTTTTGGTGGTGAGGAGAGTGCAGGGGCTTCATTTTTGAGAAAAGATGCAACTATATGGTCTAGTGACAAAGATGGGATTATATTAAACCTTTTAGCTTTTGAAATCACTCAAAAACTTCAAAAAACTCCATCGCAGATATATAAAGAGTTAGAAGAGAAGTTTGGAATCTCTTACTATGAGCGAAGTGATGCACCAGCAACATACGAGCAAAAAGCAAAACTTAAAAAACTATCTCCTAGCGATATAACTTCTAAAACTCTAGCAGGTGAAGAGATAGAAGATATCTTTACAAATGCAAGTGGAAATGATGCCCCTATAGGTGGATTGAAAGTTACAACCAAAAACGGTTGGTTTGCAGCTAGACCATCAGGCACAGAAGATATATATAAAATCTATGCTGAGAGTTTTATCTCTAAAGAGCATCTAAAACTTATACAAAAAGAGGCTAAAGAGTTGGTTCTTAGCGTTATAGACTAACATATTAAAATTTAACTAGGGATTTATATTGAGCGTACAACCATTTACACATTTACATCTACATACTGAGTACTCACTCCTTGATGGAGCAAATAAACTCTCAAATCTTGTTTCTCGTGTAAAAGAGCTTGGCATGACTTCTGTTGCCATGACAGATCACGGAAATATGTTTGGAGCTATAGACTTTTATAAACAGATGAAAGCTGCTGGGATAAAACCTATAATCGGTATGGAGGGTTATATTCACAATGGCGAAACTCTAAACGATAAAACTACAAAACAGCGTTTTCATGTATGTTTATATGCTAAAAATAGGGTTGGTTATGAAAATCTTATGTACCTCTCCTCTATGGCTTTTATAGATGGTTTTTACTACTATCCTCGCATAAATAAAACAGAGTTAAAAAAACACAGTGAGGGGATTATATGCTCATCTGCTTGTCTTCAAGGGGAAGTGAATTGGCATTTAAACTTAAGTGAACGAAACCTTAAAAATGGTGCAAAAGGTTATGAGCGAGCAAAAGAGGTTGCCTTAGAATATAAAGAGATATTTGGAGATGATTTTTATCTTGAACTTATGCGTCATGGGATTGGTGACCAGCTAAATATAGACACCCAGATACTCCAAATAGCAAAAGAAACTGGTATAAAGATAGTAGCTACAAACGATACCCACTACACATATCCAAATGATGCACAGTATCATGAAGCTTTTATGTGTATAGGGATGAATAAACTCTATGATGACCCAAATAGGATGCGTCACTCGGTTCATGAGTTTTATATAAAATCACCACAGCAGATGGCAAGGCTTTTTGCAGATATCCCAGAGGCGATAATACATACTCAAGAGATAGTAGATAAATGTGAAGAGTTTGTTCCCATAGTAAAAACACCAACACCACCAAACTTTAAGTTTACAAAAGAGTATGCACAAAAAGAGGGCTTGGATATTGACCATGAAGATGATACTCCTCTTAGTGATGATGCAACAGAAGATGAGAAGAAAAAACATCTAAGTGGTGCTGATAAAAATGATGCAGAGTATTTTATATATAAATGTCGAGAGGGGCTTGAAAAACGGCTTCAAATAGTCCCAAAAGAGCGACATGAAGAGTATAAAGAGAGATTAGAGTTTGAGATGGATATCATCAACTCTATGAAATTTCCTGGTTATATGATGATAGTTTGGGATTTTGTGGCTGAAGCTAAAAGGATGGGTATAGCAGTAGGACCTGGGCGAGGTAGTGCAGCTGGTAGTTTAGTGGCATTTTCATTAGAGATAACCGACATAGACCCTATGAAGTATGACTTGCTTTTTGAGAGGTTTTTAAACCCTGAGCGTGTAAGTATGCCCGATATCGATATGGACTTCATGCAAGCTCGTCGTGGGGAAGTTATAGACTATGTTGTAAAAAAATATGGACGAAATCAAGTAGCACAAATCATCACTTTTGGTTCACTCCTTGCAAAAGGGGTTATAAGAGATGTTGCAAGAGTTTTAGATATGCCACTCTCCCAAGCAGATAAGATGGCAAAACTTATCCCTGATGAGCTTGGAATCACCCTAAATGGTAAGCAAAAAGGTGGAGAATTTAAAGAGGGTGCTTTTCAAAAAGAACCAAAAATAGCTGAGCTTATAGAGAGTGATGCAAATGCTGCACGGGTATGGGAGTTTGCTAAAAAGCTTGAAGGACTCAAACGAAACTCAGGTATCCATGCTGCTGGTGTTGTGATAAGTAATGAGGAATTATGGAAAAAAACCCCTATATATCGCCCATCTGGGGAAGATACTTTTGTAACTCAGTATTCACTAAATTATATGGAAGATATAGACCTTATCAAGTTTGACTTTTTGGGGCTTAAAACTCTCGATGTGGTTGATAATGCTATAAAACTCATAAAAAGACGCTATGACAAAGATGTAGAGTGGCATAAGATAGATGAGAACGATAAAAAGGTTTATGAGGTTATCCAAACAGGGGAAACCGTGGGGATGTTTCAGATAGAATCATCAGGTATGCAAGACCTTAACAAAAGACTTCAACCAGATAATTTTGAAGACCTTATCGCCGTCTTGGCACTTTACAGACCTGGACCTATGGAGTCTGGGATGCTTGATGACTTTATAGAGCGTAAACATGGAAGACAGGAGATAACTTATGTTTTTCCAGCACTAGAAGAGATACTAAAGCCTACTTATGGGGTCATAGTTTATCAAGAACAGGTTATGCAGATAGTTCAAACCATAGGTGGTTTTAGCCTCGGTGGTGCAGATATTGTTCGTCGTGCTATGGGTAAGAAAAAAGTTGAAGAGATGTTAAAGTATAACAAAGAGTTTAGTGAGGGTGCAGCTAAACAAGGGCTTGATTATGATACTGCAAGTAAACTTTTTGATCTTATTGAGAAGTTTGCAGGGTATGGTTTTAACAAATCTCACTCAGCAGCCTATGCAATGGTTACATTTCAAACTGCATGGCTAAAAACTTACTATCCAAACGAGTTTATGGCAGCACTCCTAACAAGTGATAAAGATAACACAGAAAAAGTTGTTCGCTACATAGATGAAGTAAAAAGGATGGGCATAGAGCTATCTCCACCAGATATTAGTGACTCTCAGTTAGAGTTCTCAGCCATTACAAAAGATGATAGAGAAGTAATCTTGTTTGGTCTTGGGGCTATAAAAGGTGTTGGAGAGGCCGCGATTCATGCGATGCTTCAAGAGAGAGAAGAAAATGGGGATTATACCTCACTAGAGAACTTCATAAACCGTATAGAGCCATCAAAAGTTAACAAAAGAGTTATAGAATCAGCCATAAAAGCTGGTGCATTTGATAGGTTTGGTTACTCTCGTAAAGCACTGCTAGAACAGATAGAAACCATCATAGAGAGTGCAAAAAAAGCAAGTGAAGCTAAGAAAAATGCTTTTGGAAGCCTTTTTGGAGATGATGAAGAGATAACAACTGTTAAAATCGAGCTAAATAATTCTGAGGAGTATGAACTAAAAGAGATACTAGAGTTTGAAAAAGATACTTTAGGTTTTTATGTATCTGGTCATCCGATGGATGAGTACAGAGAGGAGTTAGATGCACTAAACTATACACTCTCTTCTGAGTTAGAGAGTGTAAAAGATGGAAGTTATGCTATATTTATCGGTAAAGTTGAAGAGGTAACTAAAAAGATTTCTAAAAAAGGAAACCAGTTTGGCATAGTAAGTCTTATGGATTTTCATGGAAATATAGAGATAATGCTCTTTAGTGATAAGCTAGAACAACTAGAAGATATGAACTTAGATGAGCCAGTAGCTTTTAAAGCTAAAATCACCCATACAGAGATGTTTACTCGCATAGGTGTTACAAAACTTATGACTCTAAAAGAAGCTAAAAAAGAGTGTAAAAAAGTTAAAAAAGAGGTACAAGAAGCACCACCTAAAGTACTGCATCTAGCCATAAGATTAGACACAAATAGTGAGATTTTAGATGCACTATACAAGACCATAAGACAAAATCCTGGAAATCGTCCACTAAAGATAACTATCATATCTAAATTACAAAATGTAGTTATAGACTCAGCTATAAGAGTAGGTAGTGGGATTATAACTGCATTAGATGGTAATGAAATGGTTGATATTTTATAATATGAGGAGTAAAATTTTAGTTTTTGTACAGTTTTTGCTTATATTTTTAATGTTAGTCTTATCTAGTGAATCTACTTCATTTAGATTTGCTGGAATCTTTTTTATTTTACTTGGTGCGGTTGTTGGTATTTTAGGGATAAAACAACACCCTAAAGATAACTTTAACATCCGTCCAGACATAAAAGAGAGTTGTATCCTTATAACTAGTGGTGTATATAGATATATAAGACACCCAATGTATTTTTCTGTTATAGTTAGTATGTTAGGTGTTTTACTTTTAAAATTTAGTTTAATACAAAGTGTTTTATATGCTTTTTTAGTGATAAATATGCTTGTAAAAATGTTTTATGAAGAGAGTCTTTGGCACTGTGATAGAAGCGAGTATAAAGAGTATGTAAAAGGTACAAAAAGATTGATACCTTATATTTTTTAACTTATGTAAATGTTAAATCAAACTTAGGAGATAGTAGATGAAAAAGATAAAATTAGGATTTGTGTTAGTATTTATACTTACATTTTTGGCTGGATGTGTAGGGGTAAACCCAAAAACTGGAGCATATAGTGTTATAGTTCCTATGAAAACGATAGATGCGAAGGTTAAAACAGAGTTTCCACTAGAAAAAAAGATACAGTTTGGAAAACTTAACCTTTCAAACCCTAGTGTTATTGGTAGTGAGATAAAAAAAGATAAGTTAGCTATAAAAGTGGATTTTAAACTAAGTAACTTTTTGTTTTCTTCAGGTATAAAAGGGGGAGTAGAGCTTACTTCAGGGATTAGATATGATGCTAAAACTAAAAATCTATATTTAGATAACCCTATGTTAGATGAGCTTACACTTCAAAACTCTTCATTTAGCAAAATACTTACACCAAGTATAAGAGCAGAGATAGAAAAAATCATAGCTCAAATTGTAACTTACTATCCTATTTATAGCTTAGAAAATAGTAGTATGGCAACTGGTTTTATAAAAAGTATAGATATTGT
>JAADDU010000012.1 GCA_013153755.1 Campylobacterota bacterium
CTTAACTCTTCATTATCAAGTGCTAACATCTGCATAGCAAGATATGCTGAGTTTATAGCTCCAGCTTTTCCTATAGCTACAGTAGCAACTGGCATTCCAGCTGGCATCTGAACAGTTGATAGTAGTGCATCTATACCACTAAGTGCAGATGCACTCATTGGAACACCGATGATAGGTTTAACAGTTTTTGAACTCAAAACTCCTGCCAAGTGTGCAGCCATACCAGCAGCAGCTATAAAAACTTGAGCACCTTTTGCCTCTGCAGCTTCTATGTACTCTTTTGTTCTCTCTGGTGAACGGTGAGCAGAAGATATAATCATCTCATAATTTACACCAAAAGCTTCAAGAGTGTCTGAGCATGATTTCATAACCTCATAATCACTTTTTGAACCTATTATTATCGAAACATATTTCATGTAGTATTCCCCAATATTTGTTTATGTAATTATAGCGTTAATTTATTGAAATTTTATTGGAAATGTGGGAGTTTTGAAGAGATAGGGGTAAAGAGACCCCATATCTTTATAGTTAGATTAGTAAAGTCTAGCTTCTATACGTCTGTTAGCTCTTCGACCAGCTACAGTAGCATTAGTTGCAACTGGATTTTCTTCACCGTATCCAACATAAGTTAATCTATCTGCATCTACACCATCTTCTATAAGTTGGTTATAAACTGCTTTTGCTCTTCTTTGAGAAAGTGCTTTGTTATATTCAGCAGAACCTCTGTTGTCAGTATAACCTGCAATCTCAGCATTTTTATCTGGATTTGAATTCATAAAATCTGCAAAATTTTGAATTCTTCCTAAAGAATTTGTTTCTATCTCATTTGAATTTGTTTTAAAATTCACTTTAAGATTAATCCCATTACATTCAGTAGTAGATATAATATTTGCATCTGGCAAATCCATTACACTTCCAAATAAAGAACCAACAAACATTGCTATTAAAATTATCTTTTTCATTTTATTCCTTTTATCTATATTGTACTATTAGTTAAGACCAAGTGCTTCTAGAGACTCTAAAGTTAAAGCACCACTTGGAAGATCATTATCTAGTTGAAAAGCGTTTAATGCTCTTTGAGTATTTGCTCCATAAACACCATCTATTGTTCCAGGGTTATAACCTCTATCTTTAAGTGCTTGTTGAAGCTCTTTGATTACACCTTTGTTTGTATTTGTTTCACAAAGGATTCTTTGCCATTTTAACTCTTCTGGTTTTACCAAGCGAGTTTTTTCTACAGTTTGGTAAGTTTCTTCTTTAACATCTTTATCAACAGATGCTTCAGTGTCTAGTTCTTGAACTGTTACAGTTTTATAAGTAGCAGGAATGATAACTTTTTCTGTTCTTGCTTCTTGATCGATAACTTTAGCTTTAATGTTTTTGTAAACTGCTGGAGTGATAACTTTTTCTGTTCTTGCAGGTTCATCTATAACTTTAGTTTTTACAGTTTTATATTTTGCTGGAATTTCAACTAAGCACATGATATCACCAGTGTGATTGCTTATCTTAGTGATAGGACCTTTGCCTTTTTTCCAAACTTTACGAGCAGGAGAAATCATAATTGTTTCTTCAACCTCTTTAAAAGTTGCTGGAATAACTTTGTAAGTTACTTTTTCTGGCTCAACCATAACTCTATTTTGTACACATTTATAAGTTGCTGGGATAAGAACATATTTAAAGCTTTCAGCTTTATCTAAAATCTTATATTTAACATTTTTATATGTTGGTTTTGTAACATGAAGGTTTTCAACTTTAGAAGTTAAAAGTTTTTCTTCTGTTGTAGTTTCATACTCAGCAGGAATAAGTACTTTTGCATAACATTCACCAGCTTTAGCATTTGGAGGTGTTAAAGATGCATTATCTATGATAGAACTTGAAGAAGTTTCCTCATCATCATTTTTAGATGCAGTGCTATTTGAAGATGCACTATAGCTTGTTTGTGTAGCTACGCTTTCTTCTAATGCTTTAGCTTCTGCTTTAGTAGTTTCAAGTTCTTTTTTTAAACTTTCTATCTCTGCAGTTTTTGCATTTACAGTTTTTTCTTGTGTTTCAATTTTGCTTGCTTTACTTTCTAACTGTTTTTCTAGTTCAGCTACTTGTAAATCCTTATTAGAACAACCATTAAATGTTATGGCTATCATAAAGACAGCTATTGATAGTTTACCAATGTTGTTTTTCATGTGAATCCTTTTAAAATTTTGGGTAGTATATCTTAAGATAGTGAGAAGATAGTGAGTTTTTCTTTATATTAAAAGAATTTGACTATAAAAGAAAGTTTCTTTTATAGTTTTTGATGTGTTTGCATATCTTTATGAGCTGGAACTCTTAAAAATGTATATGGTGGTAGTTTTGTTGGTAATTTTATAGGGTTTACATTTCCACTATGAACTTCATCCCATATTTTACCCTTTAAAGATTGTAGTTTTTTAAACTTCATATAAGTTCTACCATCTCTTTCATAAGTTGAGCCAAACTCGTTATCTACTGCATCTATTTTACTTTCTATTGGTGCTACTATCTCTAGTTCATCATTTGGTAGAGTTTTATACTTACACATAAAGTACTCGCCATCTTCATCTACTTGACCACTTACTTGATGAGTTCCTAGTTGCATAGTAAAATCAAGGCTTTGAGTATCATTTTTTTCAAATGGACGCGAAACTAGATAGGCATCTGTATATCCACGATTTTGTAAAGACTGTAATTCATACTGATATTTTTCATCATTAAAAGCATCACTATAATAATCATCTATCGCCATTCTATAAGCTTTTGCAGTAACTGCAGCATAATAAGAAGTTTTTGTTCTACCTTCAATTTTAACAGAGTCTATAACACCACTATCTAGTATCTCTTTCATGTGAGAAGCTAAATTTAAATCTTTTGAGTTCATGATGTAAGTACCTACACCTTCATCTTCTTCAAGCTTAAAAAGTGTTCCTGTTTCAGGGTTTGCAGCATACATCTCATAAGGAAATCTACAATCATTTGCACAACTTCCACGATTTGGAACTCTACCACTTTGAAGAGTTGATATAAGACATCTACCACTATATGCAAAACACATACTACCATGCACAAAAACTTCAAGTTCTAAGTCGGGTAATTCTTCCTTTATAGCTACTAAATCTTTAAGTGAAATCTCTCGTGCTGTTATGATTCTAGTAGCACCCATATCATAAAAAACTTTTGCATCTAGCACATTCATAACATTTGCTTGAGTTGATAGATGCAGTGGTATTTGAGGGGCTAATTCATGGCAAAGTTTTAAAACCCCAGGTGTTGCGACTATAAATGCATCTGGTTTTAACTCTGCCATGGCAAGTATATGTTTTTTCAATAAATTTAGTTGGGAATTAAACGGAAAACCATTTATAGTAGTATAGACTTTTTTACCTCTTGCATGAGCATACTCTATACCCTCGGCAAACTCTTCCATACTAAACTCTTTACCTGAACGGATACGCAATGAAAAGTGAGAAACACCACCATACACTGCATCTGCACCAAAATTAAATGCTATTTTTAGTTTTTCTAATGTCCCAGCAGGGGAGAGAAGTTCTACTTTTTTCATCAGTTTCCAAACTGCTCTAGTAGTGCTTCTATATCATCAGTTGATGCTACATCATTATGTGTGTCACCTACGATATGTTGAGCTGATGAAACTCTTTTTTCATCATCTATTTTACCTTCAAAAAGAGTGTTCATATATCTTGATAATGCACGCATAACATTTATAACTCTCTCTATCTTTTGACGATGTATATCTTGATACTGCATGATATCCATTACATTCATGATAGAATCACCACTATTTTGAAGAGTCTCTAAGATATCATTTACTTCATTTAAAGCAGCCTCATTTTTATCTAGTTGTATTTTAAATGCTTCTACATCTGGAAACTTAGTGTTTAAGGTGTTAAAGAGTTCTATATTTGAGTTAATCACATCTGTGACACTATTTATATTTTCCTCTTTATCCATCAAATCACCACTAATAACTTCAATGATGTCAAAAATCTCACTAGCTTTTTCTTCGCTTTCTTTTGTTACATCATCTAGCTGATGCACCATCTTATTTTCATCTGTTGCAGGCATAGGCCATGCATCTGCTGTTTTTTCACTATATCCAGCTGGAGCATCTGTGTCATTAGGTGGTTCCTCCTCTTTGGCTATATCTTCAACAGATTCTTCTAAAAGTTCTTCTGTAGATTCCTCTGCTTCTACTTCATCATCTCCAACATCATCAAGCTCACCCATATCCCCGTTCATTAAAGCATCTAATTCTTCTTGAGTCATAGTTAAATCCTAGCAAAATTTATTTATTGTCACTATAATAGCATAAAAAGGTATAAAACTATTTTTAGAGGTAAAAAATGATAGTAGATTTACACAACCACACTACACTTTGTAATCATGCAGAGGGTAGTATAGATGCATATATACAAAAAGCTATACAAAATGGCACAAAGTATTTTGGTTTCTCAGACCATGCACCTATGGATTTTGATAAAGAGTATCGTATGAGTTTTCCCCAGATGAAAGAGTATGAAAAAAGTGTACTTGATGCAAAAGAGAGATATAAAAATGAGATAGATGTACTTTTAGGGTATGAAGTAGATTATATAGATGGCTATATGGATAAAAGAGTGCTAGATGCTGATGTTGATTACCTTATAGGGAGTGTTCATTTCATAGATGAATGGGGATTTGACAATCCGGAATTTATAGGTAACTATGAAAATCAAAATATAGATGAAATTTGGCAAAAATATTTTGATACCATTGAAAAGATGGCACAAAGTGGGCTTTTTGATATAGTTGGACACTTAGACCTTATAAAAGTTTTTAAGTTTATGCCCAAAAAAGATATACTTGAGATAGCTAGAGATGCGTTAGTCGCTATAAAAGAATCAGGTATGGCTATAGAGCTTAATGTTGCAGGATATAGAAAACCCATAAAAGAAGCATATCCATCTTTTGAGTTACTCAAAGAAGCACATAAACTCAATATCCCCATAACTTTTGGTTCAGATGCACATAAGAGCGAACAAGTTGGTTTATATGATGATAAAATTATCAAATTTGCTAAAGATATTGGGTATAAAGAGTGTGTTTTCTTTAAAAAAAGAAAAATCAATTTTATTAATATCTAATTAAAGATTAGATTTGTATAATACTCAACATAATTATTATAAAAAGGAAATCCTAATGGGTAAATATATAGAATTAACTGGTGCAGATTTTGAAGCAACACTTGCAGAGGGTGTATCTTTAGTTGACTTTTGGGCTCCATGGTGTGGACCTTGTCGTATGATCGCTCCTGTTATCGAAGAGTTAGCAGAAGATTTTGATGGGAAAGCTAAAATCTGTAAAGTAAATACAGATGAAGAACAAGATATAGCTGTTAAATTTGGTATCCGTTCGATTCCAACTATCATGTTTTTTAAAGATGGAGAGATGGTAGACCAAGTTGTTGGAGCTCAATCTAAACAAGCTTTAGCAGATAAAATCAACGCTCTTTTAGCATAACTAAAAGTTAAAGAACTATGGCAAAAAAAGGGGGAAAAAGATTTCTCTCTTTAGCCACAGTTTTATCCTCATTTTTTGGTGCTGCTATGATAGCTGGTGCCTTTGCTTACTATAACTATAAATTTTCAGAGTACAAATTTATCGATTTTAAAAAGCTAGTTTTTTATGAAAAAAAAGATATTTTCACACCAAAAGCTAACAAATACATAGTTGTTTTTTACAGTTCAAAAGACAAAGAAACACAAAAACTACTTTCTAAAGTTGATTTAAACCTTCCGATACTTGCGATAGACTACTACAATGAAGTTTTTACAAATAAAAATAAAACTACATTTTTAAGAAGTGGAACTAAAACATCACTTGCATTTATACAAAGGTTTAACATATATAACAGCCCATCTATCTTTTTTATAAAAAGATTAAAAGACTCTCTTTATAAACAAGATAGTATGATACGAAAACTAGATAATCTAAAAAATTTAGCTTCAAAAGTTAAATCTTTATAAAAAAGGAGAGATGATGATACTTGATTGTGCGATTATAGGTGGTGGACCAGCTGGTTTAACTGCTGGGCTATATACAACTCGTGGTGGATTACAAAATGTTGTGATGTTTGAAAAAGGGATGCCAGGTGGTCAAATAACAAACTCTTCTGAGATAGAAAACTATCCTGGTGTGACTGGCGATATAAGTGGGATGGATTTGATGATGCCATGGCCAGAACAGTGTAAAAAGTTTGGGCTTATTCATGAGATGGTAAATGTAACTCGTGTTAGCAAAGCTGGAGATATTTTTACAATACATAAAGAAGATGGTACAACTACAGATGCCCATAGTGTTATCATAGCTACAGGTTCTCGTCCTCGTCTTGTTGGATATAAAAATGAAGAAGAATTTTTTGGTCGTGGTGTAAGTACTTGTGCTACTTGTGATGGATTTTTTTATAAAGGTAAAGAGGTTGTAGTTATCGGGGGTGGAGATACTGCCTTAGAAGAAGCTCTTTATCTAGCTAAAATTTGTTCTAAAGTTTACTTAGTGCATAGAAGAGATGAGTTTCGTTCAGCTCCAAATACTGTAAAAAGGGTAAAAGATACTCAAAATATAGAACTAGTACTAAATGCTTCGCCCGATGAAGTTTATGGGGATAACATGGGAGTAACTGGTCTTAGAGTTAAGTTTAATGATGGGACTACTCGTGATATAGAAGTACCTGGCATCTTTACTTTTGTAGGAAATGATGTAAATAACCAAACACTTATGCAAGAAGATGGAAATTTTTTATGTGATATGAATGAGCAAGGGGAAGTTATAGTAGATTTAAGTATGAAAACTTCAGTAGATGGTTTATATGCTTGTGGAGATATGAGAATCCAAGCTCCAAAACAAGTGGTAAGTGCAGCTGGAGATGGTGCAGTAGCATCACTTAAAGTCATCTCTTATGTAGATGAGTTACTAAACTAAATTTTAAAGGAAAAAAGATGGTAAAAGTTGGTGTATTTGGTGCAAATGGTAGAGTTGGACAACTGATAATAGATGATTTAAAAAAGACAGATAATATAAGTTTAAGTTCTGTCTTTGTTAGAAATGAGTTAAATTTTTCTATAGATCCATCTGTTTTAGTTAGTACAGATATAGTATCTTTTTTAAATGGATGTGATATAGTTATAGATTTTTCACTTCCTGAGGCTTGTGAAGCTCTTTTAGAAGCTTGTATAAAAACACCAAAACCTTTAGTTATAGGGACAACAGGTCTAAACCCTCATCAGTTAAATCTTTTAAAACAAGCAAGTGAACTTATGCCTATTTTATATGCTACAAATATGTCTTTAGGTGTAGCACTTTTAAACAAACTTGTGTATCAAGCTTCATCAGCACTAGAAGATTTTGATATAGAGATAGTTGAGATGCACCATAAACATAAAAAAGATGCACCAAGTGGAACAGCTTTAACTTTAGGAGAATCTGCTGCAAAAGGTAGAAATCTAGATTTAGATGCAGTGCGTATAAGTGGCAGAGATGGTAATATTGGTGAGCGTACTAAAGATGAGATAGCTGTTATGGCTCTTCGTGGTGGAGATATAGTTGGTCGTCATACTGTTGGTTTTTATAATGATGGTGAGTTTATAGAGCTAAATCATACGGCAACTAGTAGAAACACTTTTAGTAAAGGTGCTATAAGAGCTGCCTCTTGGTTAGCAGATAAAGAAAAAGGGTTGTACTCTATTAGTGACTGTTTAGGATTATAAGAGAGTTATATTCTTCAGGAACATTATATACTAATATTTTTGTTCCTTATTTTTAACTTTCAATACTTCAAATTTAGGTTTTAAAAAAACCAACCGTTATATCATTTTTTATATAATCTGTTTTTATTTGAAATCTATCTACCTGAAGTTTAGATGCAATGCTTTTTATGCTCTTTAAGGTCATGTAGTTATAAGTCTCACTATCCTTATCTCCATGGAGTATATTAAAAATAAATCCATATCTAGATGCTTCATAACATTTATGTATAAATAGGTGTGATTCAAACTCACTTAGGATATTCATCCCTCCACTACATATATAAAAATCAGCTTTTACAATCTCATCTCTACATATATCAGCTAAAATTATCTCACATCCCGTTCGTTTAGATGCGATACTATACATATCTGTATGTAAATCTATACCAATATACTCGCCAAAAGTTTTTTCCATTTTTTGAGCATAAAAGTAAAAATCCCCAAACCCACAACCTGCATCTACTACTTTGTATGGGCTTAAATCATCTGGTAACATATCTAAGATAATTTCAAAACGAATCTCTTGATACTTTTTTGAATACCAGTTTAAACCTTTTGCACTAACTCCAAACTTTTCTATGGCAGAGCTATAAAAAGTTTTATTGTCTATACGAGGCATAACTTAACTCTTTAAGTATATACCAGTATCTTTTACTTCTATTTTATTGTCATTTATAAGAGTAGTTAAAGAGCGTTTAAAATCTTTTTTACTTAAGCCAAAAGTATCTTTTATAAGAGAAGCATCACTTTTATAGTTATATGGCATAAGCCCATTGTTTTGTTCTAAAAGTATCATGATTTTAGATGCACTATCTTGCGTGTTTTTAGCACCTGTTTTTCTTAGGTTTAGGTCTATATTTCCATCTTTTCTTATGGTTTTTATATATGCTTTTTTATCTTCGCCTATAACTATATCTTCAAAAATTTCGTTATGATATATAAGCCCTTCGTACTTTTGTTCTACAAGACATTTATATCCAAGTGGTGTTTTAGATAAGATAAGTATATTTACTTCTTGTTGTGGCTTTAAACCTTTTACTTTTTTTTCAAAAAAATCGCCAAGTTTTTCACTTCCTACAAGTCTATGTGTTCTCTCATCATAGATAACTTTTATAAATCTTTTATCGCCAACTTTTAGTGGCTGTTTTTGAAGCATATTTGGAACAAGTAAATCTTTTAAAAGTCCCCAGTCCATAAAAGCCCCAAAAGGTGCTACATCTACTACCTCAAGAAGTGCAAACTCATCAAGCATAGCTTTTGGTTTTAGTGTTGTGGCTATGAGTCTATCATCTGAGTCTGTATATAAAAATACATCTACCAAAGAGCCATCAACCATCTCATCTGTAACATAAGCATTTGGTAAGAGTACATCATTTTCATCTTCTGCCATTAAGTATATGCCGGGTTCTGTATGTCTGTCAACTACTAAAGTGTTTATAACGCCTAGTTCTAAAAAGCTGTTTTGTGTTTTCATTGGTAATTCCGTTTAGTTTAATTTATGACATTATATTGTAAATATAGGAATAGTTATTGCTAAATGCTATAAATACAAATAAAAAGAGAAAAAATGGTACTTTTTAAAAACTCAAATGCAAGAACTTATTACTATAAAATCAATGTTTACAAAACTCTATTTGGAGATTTTTTAATCCAAAAAGAGTATGGTGCTATACAAAATATGAACCCAACAAACACTATAAAAGAGTATGCTACTTCAAAAAGAGAGGCAATGTTTAGAGTGCTTGATATTGCAGTAGATAAAAGGGAGATAGGTTATCTAAAAGCTTCTTAGTATAACTAGTTTTTATATCTTAGGATTTGCAATTGTACGGAGTCTTATTCTAGAAAATGTGAGTAAGTGTTCTTTTTAAGTTTAAGTTATAAAAAAGTGATATAATCTTTTGTAAACTTACTAATATTTGGAAAAAATAGATGAAAAACTTAAATATTGATGAATCAAAATATACACCAAAGATACTTATGGATGCAGAAAAAGGTATCGTAGAGATTAAAGGTAAATCATATCCT
>JAADDU010000169.1 GCA_013153755.1 Campylobacterota bacterium
AGTAGAATTAACCTCTTCATAAAGATAAAATATCAACACGAGGACATAAAATGTCAAAAATAATTTGGTCAAAGATTGATGAAGCTCCGGCTTTAGCAACTTATTCGTTATTACCTATCGTAAATGCTTTTACTAAAGCAGGTGGTGTAGATGTAGTTACTAGTGATATTTCATTAGCAGGTAGAGTTCTTGCTGCTATGGGGCTTGCAGAGGATGAACTTTCTAAACTTGGAAAAGTTGTTCTTCAAGAAGATGGAAACATTATCAAACTTCCAAATGTTTCAGCTTCAATAGGTCAACTTAAAGAGTGTATTGAAGAACTTCAAGGTCAAGGTTTTGATATTCCAAACTTTCCTGAAAATCCAGCAAATGCAGATGAAGAAGCAATCAGAGCTAAATATAATACTTGTTTAGGTTCAGCTGTTAATCCTGTTCTTCGTGAAGGAAATTCAGACAGAAGAGCTGCAAAAGCAGTTAAAAGATTTGCTCAAAAAAATCCACATAGATTAAAAGCATTTTCAGAAAACTCTAAATCTTATGTAGCTCATATGAATGGTGATGGAGATTTTCAAGGAAATGAAAAATCAGTTACTATGGATAAGGCTCAAAAAGTAACAATCGCTTTAAATGGTAATGAATTAGCTACTATAGATGCACTGGATAAAGAAGTTTTAGATGGTACATTTATGTCAGTTGCAAAACTTAAAGCTTTCATTGCTAAATCTATCGAAGATGCAAAAGCAAATGGTGTTTTATGGTCTATCCATCTTAAAGCTACTATGATGAAAATTTCTGACCCTATCATGTTTGGCCATGCTTTTACAGTATTTTTCCAAGAAGTATTTGATAAATATGCAGATATATTTGCAGAATTAAATGTTAATCCTAACCAAGGTATGAGTGATTTAGAACTTAAAATTGCAGGTCATCCTAAAGAAGCTGAAATTAAAGCAGCATTTCAAGCAGTAGTAGAATCTGATAATCCAGAAATTGCTATGGTTGATTCTGATAAAGGTACTACTAATTTTAATGCATCTAATGATGTTATCATCGATGCTTCTATGCCTGTTGTTGTTCGTGAAGGTGGTAAACAGTGGAATAGAAATGGTGATGCTGTAGAGTGTGTTGCTGTTATTCCAGATAGTACTTATGCAATGTTCCATGAAGAGATGGTAGCTGATTGTGTTAAAAATGGTCAATATGATGTAACAACTATGGGTTCTATGGCAAATGTTGGTCTTATGGCTCAAAAAGCTGAAGAGTATGGTTCTCACCCAACAACATTTGAACTTGAAGAAGCCGGTACTGTTACTGTAACTGCTGAAGATGGTACAGTTTTAATGTCTTTTGAGTGTGAAAAAGGTGATATCTGGAGAATGTCTCGTGCTAAAGATATTCCAATCAAAGACTGGGTTAGACTTGCAGTTGAGCGTGGTCAAATTGAGCAAGTTCCTGTAATCTTCTGGTTAGATGAAAATAGAGCACATGATGCACAAATGATTTTAAAAGTAAATGAGTATTTAAAAGATTTAAATACTGAAGGTTTAGATATTCAAATAATGAATGTTACAAATGCTACTAGATTTACAAATGCTCGTGTAAGAGAGGGTAAAAATACTATCGCTGTAACTGGTAATGTTCTTCGTGATCACTTAACTGATATGTACCCAATTTTAGAACTTGGAACATCTGCAAAAATGCTTTCTATCGTTCCATTACTTGCAGGTGGTGGTCTTTATGAAACTGGTGCTGGTGGATCTGCTCCTAAACATGTTGATCAGTTCTTAAAAGAGGGTCACTTAAGATGGGATTCTTTAGGTGAATTTTTAGCACTTGCAGAATCTTTAAGATTTATCGCTAAAAAACATAATTCTGCTGAATTAGCTGCTGTAACAAATGCACTTGATGTTGCAAATGATAGTTATCTTGATAACAACAAAGCACCTTCAAGAAAATGTGGAGAGCCAGATAACAAAGCTTCTCACTTCTTTGTAGCTCAGTATTGGGCAGATGCATTAGCTTCTCAAACAGATGTACCTGCATTAGCAGAGAAATTTGCACCAGTTGCTGCTGCTCTTAAAGAAAATGAAGCTAAAATCTTAGAAGAATTACTTTCTGTTGAAGGTAAAGCTCAAGATATCGGTGGTTATTATCATCCAGATGATGCTAAAGCAGAAGCTGCTATGCGTCCATCCGCAACACTAAACAATATTGTAAATAGTATATAGTTTAGTATAAAATTTCATCTGATATTTTTTAATATCAGATGAAAATCATTTTGTAGCCCTCTATTTTTAACTATAAGTATTTAATCTTAGTTAAAAATAGAGTGTTGTTAATTAAATAAGGAAATATATGGCAAGTAAAGTAACGATTATAGGAACTGGCAATTTTGGCTCAACTGTAGCATTTATACTAGCTATGCGTGGTTCATGTCATGAAGTTGTACTTCGTGGTAGAAATATTGATGTAGCAAAAGGTAAAGCACTTGATATGAGTCAGGCTGCAAATGCAGCAAGGGAACATACTATAGTTAGAGCAGCACAGAGTGCTGAAGATATGAAAGATAGTGAAATAGTAGTTATAACTGCTGGAGCTCCTAGAACACCGGGTATGAGTAGAGATGATCTACTTACTAAAAATGCAGAGATAGTAAAAACTTATGCTTTGGAGATAAAAGAGTATGCACCAAATGCAGTAGTTGTAGTTGTAAGTAACCCTCTTGATGTTATGACTTATGTTGCTCATAAGTATACTGGTTTTCCAAGAGAGAGAGTGTTAGGAATGGCAGGTATCTTAGATGCAGCTCGCATGGCTCACTTTATATATGAAAAACTAGGTTATGGAGCAGGGCAGATTCGTGCAACAGTTATGGGTGGTCATGGTGATACTATGGTTCCTCTTCCAAAATTTACTACAATAGCAGGTGTACCTATAGACGATTTACTAGATTCTGAAGAGATTGGTGAGATTGTTAAAAAAACGAGAAATGGTGGTGCACAAATAGTAAATCTTTTGGGTAATGGTTCAGCATACTATGCACCTGCTAAATCAACAGCAGTTATGGTAGATGCAATACTAAAAGATACAAAACAGATTCACTCTTGTGCAGTTATGTTAAAAGGTGAATATGGTTATAGTGATATGGTAACTGGTGTTCCTGTTATGATTGGTGCTGGTGGAGCAGAACAAATTATAGAGATGACACTTAAAACCTTACAAAAAACTAGATTTAAAAACTCTCTAGATTCAGTACGTGAAATGGTTGATATACTTTATGCAAATGGTTTTTTTGATGATTTAAAAGACAAATAAATCTATATTTTAAAGACATAAGTAATAGCCATTACTTATGTCTTGTATATATTAACTACAGTTATTGTGTTTCATTAAGTTACATATATAAATTCTATTTTCCCCTAATTTCCCTTATAAATTTAAAATTTACTTAATATTTGATAACCTATCTTACTACTTAATATAAGTTTTATATTTAAGTGATTTTATAACTAGATATGGGAGTACTAGATGAATAATCAAAATGTTATTTCTACAGATGTGCTTATTGTTGGTGGTGGACCTGCTGGTCTTTCTACTGCAATTGCCTTAGCTGATAAGCTAAAGCAAAAAGGTGAAGATAAAAAGGTGATGTTGATTGAAAAAGGAAGTTCAATTGGTTCACATATACTTTCTGGTGCAGTTATTAGACCAAAGGTATTTAAAGAATTGCTAACAACTGGTGAGTTTGATGGTTTACCATTTGATTCTTTAGTTGGTAATGATGATGTTACAAAACTTAATGAAGATGGAACTGAAATGACTTTACCATTTCATCCCCCATATATGTCAAATGATGGTAACTATATAGCATCTTTGGGTCAAGTTTGTAAATATCTAGCTACCTTAGCAGAAGAGCGTGGAGTTGAAATCTATACAGGTTTTTCTGTTGATTCTGTAATTTATAATGATGAAAATCAAGTGATTGGTGTTAAAACTAAAGATACTGGTATTGATCATCATGGTGAAAAACAAAAGAATTTTCAAGAGGGTACTAGTATAGAAGCATCTATAACTGTATTTGCCGAGGGAACTCGTGGTTCTGCTGTTAAAACAGTTATAGATAAGTTAAATCTTGATGCAGGTAAAAATCCTCAAATCTATTCTTTAGGTGTAAAAGAGATTTGGAAAGTTCCAGAAGGAAATATAGAAGCTGGTACTGTTAAACATACTTTTGGTTATCCACTAAGAGATAGAGAAGAGTTTGGTGGTGGATTTATCTATGGCTTAACAGGTAATAGAGTTGCGATTGGGCTTGTTGTTGGACTTGATTATCAAGATCCATCTTTTGATACTCATGCAGCTATGCAGGTTTGGAAAACACATCCTTATGTATCAAAAATTCTTGAAGGTGGCTCAGTTATAGAAGCTGGAGCAAAAACACTTCCTGAAGGTGGTTGGAATTCTGTACCAAAATATTATGCTGATAACATGATGATAGTAGGAGATAGTGCAGGATTCTTATCTACACCAAGACTTAAAGGTGTGCATTTAGCTGTTAGAAGTGGTATCTGTGCTGCATCTGCTGCAATAGATGCACTAGTTAGTGGCGATACATCTGAAGCATCTCTTAAGAAATATGAAGATTTAGTTAATGATAGTTTTATATTTGAAGAGTTATATCCAACAAGAAACATGAGAGCAGTTATGCAAAATGGTATGGTTTTTGGTGGTTTTCAAATGGGTGTTCAGCTTCTAACTGGTGGAACATGCATGATGGTTCCTTCAACAGAAGCAGATAGCGAAACTACTAAAAAAATTAAAGAACTTGTTAATGAACCATTCAAAGATAGATTTGAGGGTAAATTGGAGTATGATAAAAAACTTACTTTTGATAAAGTAACTACTGTCTATTATTCAAAAGCTATGCATGATGAAGTACAACCAGTGCATCTAGTTGTAAATAATGAAAAAGAGTTTCAATCATCAAATATTGAAGAGTATGGTTTAGCTTGTGCATCATTATGTCCTGCTGAAGTATATGAACTCCATGTAGATAAGAAAAGTGGTACTAAATCACTTAGACTACATGCTGAAAACTGTGTTCACTGTAAAACTTGTGATATTAAATCACCAAACAGTGGAATTACTTGGACTGCACCTTATGGTGGCGATGGTCCAGATTACAATATGATGTAGAGTGAGGAGAATATAATATGGCTTTAACAATAATCAGTTTAATGAAACAGGTTCCACTACCATCTGAGATGAGAATGGGTGATGATGGTTTGATGGATAGAACAAAAGCAAAATCTATTATAAATATAGATTGTGGATATGCTTTAGAAGCTGGACTTCAAATGAAAGCAGAAAATCCAGATGCAAAACTTATAGTATGTTCAATGGGACCACCATCTTTTGATGTATCTTTGAAAAAAGCTATCTCTATGGGCTATGATGAAGCATACCTTTTAAGTGATAGAAGACTTGGTGGTTCAGATACTTATGCAACAGGTTTAGCAATCTCAACAATGCTTAAGCATTTAGGATATGGAAAAGGTAAAAATGAGGACTTTGTCATAGTTGCAGGTCGTCAAACAAGTGATGGAGATACTGCTCATGTTCCTTCTCAAGTTGCTGAAAATATGGGAATTCCACAAGCTACATTTATAGAAGTAGCAGATCTGTCTGATGGACATATAGAAGCAAAAAGGATTATAGAAGGTGGTTATCAGATGATGAAACTACCTGTTCCTTGTGCTTTATCGTTTACTCCTACTGGAATTGATCCAAGAAGACCAACTTTAAGTGGTGCAGTTAAAGCAAGAGATACTAAAGTAACAGTATTTAATATAGATGATATTAATCTTAGTGATGAAAATATTGGTCTTAGTGGAAGTCCAACTATTGTTGCAAAAGTAGCAAATATTACAAGTGAAAGAGCACCTATCAAAATGTGTGAAGGTCATGATGAAACTCAACTAGTAAACTCACTTGTAGAAAATATGCAATCTGGTAAAAATACACTAGAAGTAAAAGAGAAAAAAGCTAAAAAAGCACCTAAGAGACCAGAAGGTTTTAAAGATGTTGATTTTAGAAAAGGTGCAAAAGGTATCTTGACATGGGCAGAAGTTGTAAATGGTAAAATTTCTAGACCATCTTTAGAGCTTTTAACTCCAGCTAGACATTTAGCAGAAGAACTTGGTAATAATACACAAGTAACTACTCTTATTATTGGTAAAAATATTGGTGATTTAGCAAAAGAACTTGTAGCTCATGGTGCTGATGAAGTTATTACAGTTGATGATGCTAGATTAGAAGAGTACAGAATTCTACCGTTTGCTTCAACTTTTGAGCAAGTTATCAAAAAAAGAAAACCAGAGATTGCACTTTTTGCAGCAACTACTGCTGGTCGCGAATTGGCTCCAAGAATTGGTGTGAAAACAGATAGTGGTGTTACAGCTGATTGTACAGCATTAGAAATTGGTGAACATATAGATAGAAAGAAAAAAACTGTTTTTGCTCCTATCTTAGAATCAAGAAGACCAACTTATGGTGAGAGTAAACTTGCTACTATTTTAGGTTTTGTTTGTCCTCAAATTTCAACTGCAAGAGCAGGAACTTTTGAAGTACCAACTCCAGATGAAAGCAGAAAAGGTAAAATCACTACTTTTAAACCAAAACTTACTAAAAATGATTTTGTAACAGAAATTATAGAAACTGTAAGAGGTGAGGGTGGTTTACAAAATCTTTTTGAAGCAGATGTTATTGTTACTGGTGGTAGAGGTACTGTTGGTGATGAGATGAAACTTATTAAAGATTTAGCAGCTGCTCTTAATGCTCAAGGAGTTAATACTGAATGGGCTGTATCTCGTCCAGTAGTTGATGAAGGTTTGGCAGAGTATGCTAGACAGATTGGACAAACTGGTAAAACAGTTAGACCTAAAGTTTATATAGCTGTTGGTATTAGTGGTGCTGTTCAACATATCGCTGGTATGAAAGAGAGTGAAACAATTATAGCTATAAATTCAAATGCTAAAGAAACGATTTTTCATAATGCAGATTTTGGTATTGTTGGTGAGTATGAAGATATATTACCAGAACTTATTGAAAAAGTTAATGCTGGATTTACATTTGGCATTGAAGTTAAAAAATAGAAGGAGATTGTATGGTAAGTAGAAAAGTAGGTATAGTTGGAGCTGGTTTTGTTGGTGCTACTGCAGCATACAGTCTAACGATGACTGGTGCTTGTCATGAAGTTGTTCTTTATGATATAAATGCAGATGTAGCAAAAGGTAAAGCGATTGATATTGGCCAATCAACAAGTTATGCTCCAAAAGGTACTATTGTAACTGCTGCTGAAGATGCAAGTGATTTAAAAGGTTGTGATATTATCGTTATTACTGCTGGTGTTCCAAGAAGAAGTGAGATGACAAGAGCAGACCTTTTAATGATAAATGCGAAAATTATGAAAGATGTTGTTAGTAACATCATGAAGTATTCTCCAAATGCTATTATATTATGTGTATCTAATCCTCTTGATATTATGACTTATGTTGTTCATAAGCTTACTGGTTGGGATAGAAATAGAATTATAGGTATGGCTGGTGCATTAGATGGTGCAAGGATGGCGTATCAGATTAATCAAACTGTTGGTTATGGTTCAGGACAAACTAGAGCGATGCTTATTGGTGATCATGGTCAACATATGATTCCATTACCAGAAATCTCTGCAGTTGGTGGTGTTCCATTAGATCAAATTATCTCAAAAGAAGATATGGATGGAATAATAGAGAGAACTAAGAATGGTGGAGCTGAGATAGTTAAACATCTTGGAACATCTGCTTATTATGCTCCAGGTCGTGCCATATCTGTGATGGTTGAAGCTATGCTTGATGATAGTAGAATTGTTATGCCTTCATCTGTTATCTTAGATGGTGAATATGGTTATACTGACATATCTGTAGGTGTACCAGTTGTTCTAGGTGCTAAAGGTGTTCATCAAATTATTGAACTTGATTTAGATGACGAATTAAAAGCAAAATTTAAAGTTTCAGTTGATTCTATACAAGAAGGTATAGATATTTTAACAGAAAATAAATTTTTTGAATAAAAATAATTTCCTCTTCGATTAACTTTCTAAAATTTTAGAAAGTTAATCACTTCATAGAAAAATATAATCATACAAGATATTATACTTTTATATCTAAAAGTGTTCCTAAAATTTCATCTTGTGTTTTTATAGAAACAACATCAGCCTCTATAGCTCTTTGGGCAATCATCTGTTTTGGAAATTCTTTTGCTAAGTCGGTAGTTGAATTTTCATCTGAAATATTTGCAACTCTATTTGCACTAGTATCTATAGTGTACTGATTGTTGTAAATGGAAGTTAGATTAGTTGAAATATTCATGAAAAGACTCCTTTATCTAGTTAAATTATAATACTAACTAGATAAGAGGAAGTTTATAGTTTTAGATTAATGTAAATCAGAGTTTAGTTTTATCTCTCTAGTTGAACGAGATGCAGTGATTTCACCTGTCATAGAGTTTTGTCTAAAGTGTAAACCATTAAAGAAAGATAGTTGTTTTGCTTTAAAAACTTCACCTTCTATACCTATACCTTTATTTACTTCTTTGATTTTTTCTAATTCTGCTGGGTATATACCTATCTTAGTTCCTTCAAGTATAGCTATACCTGCATCTATAATACATCCATCACCTAGAGGGATACCACAAGTTGAGTTTGCACCTAAAAGACAGTTTTTACCTATAGAGATAGGGTTTCCATCAGTTCCACTAAGAACACCTAAAATAGAAGCACCACCACCAACATCACTACCAGCTCCAACGATAGCAGATGAAGAGATACGACCCTCAACCATAACTGAACCTGTTGTTCCAGCATTGAAGTTTATGTAAGATGCACCTGGCATAACTGTTGTTCCAGCAGCAAGTTGAGCACCAAAACGAACTTTTGAAGTATCTAAGATACGAGTGTTGTCTGCTGGGATGATGTGTTGTAAAAATCTTGGGAATTTATCTACAAAGTCGATATGTGGGTATTCATTTGCAAGTTTTAAATCTATCTCAAACTCTCTTAGGTAGTCTAACTCTATTGGTTGTCCATTTGACCATGCAACATTTGGCAATGCACCAAAAGCACCATCTAAACAGATTTCACGAAGTCCAACTTTTGCTTGACTCATAGCATATAGTTTAAGATAAGTTGCTTCTACACTCTTAAGTGGTGCATCATCAAATATGAAAGTCACTTTAAATTCGCCCTCTAGTGAACCACTAGTCATGATTTGAGTATATAGTGTAGATATAACTTGGATGTTTTTATGACTATCACCATGAGCTTCATCTGCATAAGGTGTAAAAGCATTTAAACAACTCTTTAAAAATGTTGCGTTGATGTTACAAACAACTTCACTCTGAGTAAAATCAACCTCTACACCTTGCTCTGCCAAAGCTTTTATGAAGATAGCTGCACTACCAAAGTTTTCATCCCAGTTTATAAGTGGGTAAGTTGCCTGAAGTGATTTTTCAACATTTAATTGACCTAAATCAACTCTACATACACCAAAGGCTAAAGGGTCTCTGTAATTTGGTGTCGAAGATTTTATATCATCTATGAGTGCTTTAAAAGCATCTGTTGTTTCTATAATTTGCATGAATTCTCTCTTAAATTTTTATGGATGTAATTATAATCAAAGATTACTAATAAAAATTTATATATACTTACATTATGAATAAATGGCTAGAACTTTTAGAAAATGATGATTATATTGGTATAAAAAAGTACATAAAAGACGGTGCAGATTTAGATGCAGT
>JAADDU010000082.1 GCA_013153755.1 Campylobacterota bacterium
CCCCTCAAGGTAGCGTGTCTACCGTTCCACCACGATCGCATTGGGCATAAAAAAAGCATCAACTCAAAAAAGAGTCAATGCTTTGAGGTATATTTAGAAATCTTAAAGATTAACCTAAATATGGGTTAGCATAAAGAGCGATCAATGCAATAACTAGTGCATAGATAACTTGTGCTTCGATCATTGCAAGAGCGATGAACATTGTAGTCATTAGTTTAGCACCAAGACCTGGGTTTCTAGCAGTACCAGCGATAGTTGCAGCAGCAGTATGACCCATACCGATAGCTCCACCAAGAGCAGCAAGACCAAGACCAAGACCAGCAGCGATCATTGAGTAAGCTTTTAAAGTTTGGTTAGCAACCTCACCCTCATTTGCGAATACAGCAGCAGAAAATGCTACTAAAAGAAAAAGAATTTTTTTCATAAATTGTCCTTAAAATTATTACAATCCGTTCGGATAGCGTAACTTCATTTTTAATCATGAAGCAACCTAAACATAAATGCTCAGATTTCCCTACTAGAAATTGATACGCGAATTATATATAAAATGTGCTAAAGATTATCTTAGTAGTAGCTATTTATCTTCAAGAAGTTAAAAAAAGTGCTATCTCATCTGCTAAAAGATACTCATAGTTATATAAAAAATCATCTTCTAGCCTAAGTTTTTGTTCAGTTATTAGGGTTTTTGCTCTCTCTTTTTCTTCTTTATTGAGAATCTTTATATCTATTCCTACACAAGAACGAAGTCCTAAAAAGATTTGTTCTATCTTTTTATCTTCGGCTGATAGTTTTTCTACTTTTATATTTAGTGGGTTTTTTATATATTCTTCAACACTATCTGATGGATAAAATCTCTCTAAATCTAGCTTCCCAACAGCACCACTTCCTAAGCCTATATAGTCTTTATATTCCCAATAACCTAGGTTATGAGTACTTTTGTATGAGCCGAAATTGCTTATCTCGTATTGTTTAAAACCATATTTATTTACTTTGTCAAAAAGCCAGTTTGTAAGTTCTAGTTTTTCATTTGCAACTTCTGGAGTTGATGCAAAAGGGGTGTTTTGTTCTATGGTTAGAGCATATAAGCTAAGGTGGTTTATGGGTAGGTCAAAAGCAGTTTTTAAGTCATATTCTAGAAGCTCTTTAGTATCTCCTTTTGTTGCATATATCAAATCTAATGAGATATTTTCAAAACCCACTTTTTTTGCAAAAAGCACTGCATCTAACGCATCTTGAGCTTTATGCGCACGATTTAGTAATTTTAATTTTGTGTCATTAAAACTTTGAACACCAAAACTTATGCGATTTACTCCAAGTTTTCTCATCCCACTTAGCCACTCTTTAGATGCACTGTTTGGGTTAGCTTCACTTGTTACTTCTATATCATCTTTAAAGTATGGCTTTAATATCTCAAATATAGGTTGAAAAAGCACTGCATCTACGGTAGAAGGAGTCCCACCACCTATAAAAATACTCTCTATAGAGCATTTAGATGCAGTGTATCTTTGAAGTTCATATCTTAATTGAACTTCTAGTGCTTTCATATATGCCTCTTTTAGATGAAATTTATCTACATAAGAGTTAAAAGCACAGTAGTAACATTTAGAATCACAAAAAGGTATATGTATATAAACTAACATCTACCTACTAAACTCAAGTTTTTTAGTCCTAGCTTCAAAAAGTTTTAAAATAGTTAAGAAAAAAGCAGTTATGGCAGGTCCTAAAATCATACCCCAAAAACCAAAAGTAGAAAGTCCAGCTATGATAGCAAAGAAGATAACAAGCTCATTCATCTTTGTATCATCATCTTCTAAGAGTCTAGTGTTTATCTCTTTTATTATCCAAGGTTTTATGAAAGTATCTGCGATGATTGAGATAACTATGATGGAATATAGAGCTATAAAGATAGCATTACCACTTTCATCTATGGCAAACTCGTATATCATAAAAGGTAACCACATCAACACACCACCAACAACAGGAATCAAAGATGCAAAGCCATACATAATACCAAACAGTAAACCATTGTAGCCCATATAAGAAACTGCTACCCCAAATAAGATACCTTCAAAAGCAGCTGTTACGATGATAGAGTAAAAAACAACATTCATAACAGATGACAACTCTTTTGCAAGTAGTGTTGTCTCATCTATAGACATTTGAACTACTCTTTTTAAAAGTTCTACTATGTAAGAACCATAATACTGAGCAAAAAAGTAAAATATGATGATTAAAAAAGCATTTTTTAAAAAACCTGCACTAAAAGCACCTATCTTCCCTGTGATAACAAGGACTGTAGCAGTTAGTGTATTTACATCTAACTCTTGCATAAAATCTAGTGCATAAGGTTTTAGAAACTGCATATATTCAGGAGGATTTTCTATAAAACTTCTTATAAAAATTAAAATTTTTCCATAAGTTTCTGGCTCTACTGAATGTAGTTGTATAGTTAAGCTAGCTAAAAAGTAACCAAGAGGAGCAAAAAATAGAAGTGCCATAATAACGCTAGAACCTAAAGCAGCTAATAATCTTGAATCAAAGATTTTATTTATGATTGATTGTATATTTGAGGTAGATACAGCTAAAAGCGATGCTATAGTTATGCTAAGTAAAAAAGGAGCATAAAGTAGGTACATCCAGTAAAGTGAAGTTGCGAATAAAATCGCTACAAAATATTGTGGTTTCAAAACAGAGTTCCCTCCTCTTTTGGGATAGAGATGTTTAAAACATCATAAGTAGTTCTTGTGGCTTTTCTACCCTTTGCAGTTCTCTCAAGGTAACCATTTGCTATAAGATAAGGTTCAAGAACATCTTCAACTGTTCCCTCATCTTCACTCAATGAGGCTGCAATAGTGCTAAGTCCCATAGCTCTACCTTTTGCACTAACAAGTAGGTTTAGAAGTTTTAAATCCATCTCATCAAAACCATGAGAGTTTATGCCAAGTTCATCTAGTGCATACTTTGTTCTTTTGTGATTTATCTCTTTTTCCTCTGCAACTTCTGCAAAATCTCTAACACGGCGTAAGAGTCTAAGAGCTATACGAGGAGTCCCACGACTTCTTTTTGCTATCTCTAAAGATGCCTCATCCACGATTTTTTTATCTAGTTTTTTAGATGCTTGAATCACTATCTTTGCAAGTTCTTTAGAAGTATAAAATTGCATCCTAAAACTCATACCAAATCTATCTCTTAGTGGATTTGAAAGCATACCGGCTCTTGTTGTAGCCCCTATAAGTGTAAAACGGGGTAAGTCTATTTTTACAGTTTGAGCAGCAGGACCACTACCTATGATGATATCTATACGGAAGTCTTCCATAGAGGAGTAAAGTATCTCTTCTACTGCTGGAGAGAGGCGATGAATCTCATCTATAAAAAGGATATCTCCCTCTTCAAGATTAGTTAAGATAGCAGCTAAATCTCCACTCTTTTCTATCATGGGGGCAGCAGTAACTTTTATGTTTGCATTCATCTCATTTGCGATGATAAGAGCTAGAGTTGTTTTACCAAGCCCTGGAGGTCCATAAAAAAGAGCATGGTCAAGTGCTTCATCGCGTTTTTTAGATGCTTCTATAAAAACACCAAGATTCTTTTTTATCTGCTCTTGACCTATATACTCACTCCACGCATCAGGACGCAAAGTTACCTCTGCACTCTCCTCTTGCATATTAAAAGTTTCTATCTCCACTATTCTTTCCATTAGTAGGTGTATTCCTGCGTTGGAAATTTTTTCTCTTGTACTTCATCTGCATAGTTTGCAATGGCATCTTTTACTAAAGTTGCACCATCCATATACTTTTTAACAAATTTAGGGGTAAATGCTTCAAAAAGACCTAACATATCTGAAAAAACAAGTACTTGTCCATCAACATCAACACCTGCACCTATCCCTATAACAGGGATATCAACACACTTTGCAACCTCAGATGCCACTTCAGATTTTACACCCTCTATAACCATACAAAAAGCACCAGCATCTTCTATGGCTCTTGCATCTTCTATGAGTTGAAGTTGTTCTTGTGAAGTTTTACCTTTTATCTTATATCCACCATCTCCTCTTACAGATTGTGGTAAAAGACCTATATGCCCACAAACTGCTATACCATTACTAGTAAGATGTTTAACTATGTGAGCTTTATCTTCTCCACCTTCTATTTTTACACAGTCTGCATCGGTTTTTCTAAAAACTTTTATGGCATTTTTGAGGGCAACTTTTTTGTTAGTATAAGTTCCAAATGGCATATCACATACTACAAAACTATTTTTTGCACCTTTACAAACTGCATTTGTATGGTAAATCATCTGATCCATAGTTGCACTTAGAGTATCTTCTTTTCCGGCAAAGCTCATATTTAAGCTATCTCCAACTAAAATCATATCTACACTAGGTTCTAAAAGCTTTGCAAATAAAGCATCATAAGCAGTAATCATCACTAAAGGTTTAACACCTTTAGCTTTTTGTATCGAATTTATAGTCATTTTTTTATTCATAAAAGTATTTTAACTAAAAATTGCTATAATTTGGAATATATAGGAGATTTTTTATGGGTATAAGAAGTGATTTGGAAGCAAACTTCGATTTTGATATTGTTGATGAGTTTTTAGATCACTACGCTATGATGGTCGAGAGCATGGAAGTGATGATCTTAGATCTTGAAAAAGATGGGATGTTTCAAAGAAGTGTAAATGAACTTTTTCGTGTATTTCATAACATAAAATCAGCTTCTGGATATCTAAAGATTTTACCTATGTCTAAACTTTCAGCTTTTGTTGAAGATGCACTAGAAGAGCTAAGAAATGCAACATATCTAGAAAATGATGAGGTAATAACTTGGTTGTTAGAAGTAAGTGATATGTTTGCTTCATGGCAAGAAGATTTAAAATTAGATAATGAACTCTCTCATATAAAATACTCTTTACTAAAGATACCTGAACTAAAAAAATAAAATGGAAAAAATTTGAAAAAACTTGTAGCATATATAACTTCTGCTTACCCAGAAAAAACATTTAGTATAGATTTGGCTCTTGCTCTTGGTGAGAATGGTGTAGATACATTAGAACTTGGAGTTCCTTTTTCAGACCCAGTTGCAGATGGTCCTCTCATAGAAAAAGCAAATCATAAAGCTTTAGAGCTTGGCTTTAAATTTCAAGATTTGTTGGATATTTCTGAAGTAGTAGCTCCAAATGTAGATACTCTTTGGATGGGCTATTTTAACAGTTTTTATCAACAAAATCTAGATAAACTCCTAAGCACTGCATCTAAACTTGGTGTAAATGGTCTAATCATTCCAGATTTACCACATGAAGAAGCTCTAGCATATACTAATCTCTTTAAGCAAAATAATTTAGCAAATATTAGTTTTGTAGCTCCAACAGATACACCTCAAAGGATAAAAGAGGTTGTATCAGATGCACAAAAGTTTATATATATGGTCGCATATACTGGCATAACTGGTTCAGGACAAGCAGAAGATTTACAACCATTTTTAGCTTCTATAAAAGAGTTTTCAGATACTCCTGTATATGTTGGTTTTGGAGTAAATTCTAAAACTGCAAAAGCAAAAGTAAAAGGTGCTGATGGTGTTATAGTAGGAAGTGCTTTTATAGATATACTACTTCAAGATGAACTTTCTTATAATGATAAAATACTTAGATGCAGTGAGTTGTCTAAAATTATAAAAAATGAAATAAACTAAATATGAAGATTATTTTTATAGGAGATATAGTAGGTCGCCCTGGTAGGGAGATGCTAAAAACGTATCTTCAAGATATTAAAACAGAGTATGAAGTGGATTTTGTGATAGCAAACTATGAAAATGCTTCTCATGGTTTTGGATTGACTCCTAAAAATGCAAATGAACTTTTTGGTTATGGTATAGATGTGATGAGTGGTGGAAACCATACTTGGGATAAAAAAGAGATAGTAGCACTTTTTGACACTCATGAGATTTTAAGACCTCATAATTACCCAGATGATGTTGCTGGAACAGGGTGCAAGGTTTATGAAGTTTGTGGTGAAAAACTAGCTGTTTTAAATCTTATGGGACACTACTCGATGCCATATACACAAAATGCTTTTTTAACTGCTAAACAAACTGTAGCTCAGTTAAAAGAGGAGGGCGTGAAAAATATTTTCATAGACTTTCATGCAGAAGCTACAAGTGAAAAAAGAGCTATGCTTATGATGCTTCAAGGGCAAGTGAGTGGAATTATCGGGACACATACCCATGTATCTACAGATGATTTGCAGATAGTAGATGGTACTGCATACCTAACAGATATGGGGCTAAGTGGCTGTAGAGACAATGTAATAGGTATGGATTCAAAAGTGCCTATAAAGCAGTTTTTAACTGGTTTAAAAGGTCACTTTGACATACCAAAAAAGTGTAAAAAAATTCTTCAAATAGCCATAATGGAGTTTAAAGATGGTAGATGCAGTGATGCTTTTAAGTTAAAAGTGTTTGATGATGGTAGAGTTTTACGAACTGATGCGTGGGTGGAAGAGTAGTTTTTTACTTCCCTCGTTCCTATTCTCCTGAATCCCTCGTTCCCATTCTCCTGAATGGGAATGCCTATAGCTTCAAACTACAAGATAAAGTTAGTGAAACAAGGTTAAAAACAAGGTTAAAGTTCCCACACGGAGTATGGGAACTAGTTAAAAATAAGGTTAAAGTTCCCACACGGAGTATGGGAACTAGTTAGAGTAGTTTTGAATAATTTAAAAAATTTTATTATAATGAGATAATTAAAAAATTTGTTTAGTTGTTAGACGAGGAGAAAAATATGAAATTTTTTTATTTGTTTTGTACGGTGTGTATGTTGATGATGTTTAATGGATGTGTTGGTGATAATTATAAAAATATACAAAATGATGATAAGGTTTTAAAAGGGTATAAGTTAAGTATTGAAGCACCAAAAGGCTCAACGATTAAAATTATGAATATTTTACAAAAATATAGTGATAAACTAAGGTTTAATGCTGGAAAATATCATGTTGTAGTTACAAAATCAGGTTATAAAAAGCATGATAGTTGGGTAACTCTTAATAGTGATAAAGTTTATAAAGTAGAGTTAAAAAAAATATCTACATCAGTAAAAAAATCTAAAAAATTTAAACAAGTACTACAAAATGATTATCTTAAGTATGTATCACATATAGATTGGAATAGTAACAATGAGCGATTTTCTCTTATATACGATAATAAAAATGATTTAATATGGGCTTTACAAAGTGCTTATGTTGATAGTGTTAAAAGCAAAAAATCATCAAAAATTATAAAAGATACTTTTCAAAAGACAAGGTGGTATTCTCATCGTGATTACCGAGACTACCATCATGATGTTTCTAACTATGCTTGTAAAATAGACACACTTATATATACTGGAAATTATAGAATTGGTAGTTCTAAGTCTTGGCGATTTGATCAAAATAATGATATATATATCTGCTACAAAACAGATGATGCAAACTCAAAGATTGAAAGATATGGCGAAATGTCTCATCTTAATATAAATGGGATGACAAATAGCTGGTTTTTCCCAACTGCAAAACAAGCAACAAATAGTAATCCATTTAAAAAATATCAAAAATATTTTCAGGTAAAAACTAAAGGTGAAAAACATAACTTACCAATCATAGTTGTAGTTAAGGAAAATTTTGGTTATAGCGGTCGTCAGTTTTTTTATCTATATAATGATAGAACAAAGCTTTACGATGCAAAAAGTTATTATACTAGCTATTATAAATATCATGCTGGAGGTTTGTTTCGTACTGTAGAAAACTCTGTTAAACTTCTTACTCCGGTAAGAAAGCCAAATACACCATACGATAAAATTATATTTAATACACATTATACTCCAGAGCAAAAACTTCTTCTTCTTACATCAAAACTTACAGAAGAAGCACTACAAGTTTCTAAAAAAAAGATACAAAAACCTAAAAAACTCTCCCATATAAAACCTAAAAAGCTTACCAAAGGTGAGTTTGAAAAAAGTAGTGATTTTATAAAAAGAGAAAAAGAGTATAAAAAAGAGATAGCTCAAAAAAATAAAGAGATAGATAGAAAAAATACTCAGATGATGAAAGAGTACTCAAAAGCATTAGAAGCAGAAGATATTCATTACAATAAAATTAAAAAACACAATAAAGATCCTAAAGTTATAACAAAAGTAGCTAGTGCAATGGCACAAAAAGCTATGAGGATGATATTTGGCGATCCAAAATTCTCAGATATCTCATACAATGCAGATAAAGAGTTTTTTAGTGCAACTCTATACTCATCTTCAAACAACCTAAAGATGAAAGTAGATATCCCTATAGCCATTAGTAAAGCTAAAAAATTCAAAACAGACCTTTTGGATAATAAACTTGTACCTGTTGTAAGCTTTAGTGTAAAAAATGATAAGCTTCACTTTAAAGAGTTAAAAATCATCTCAAATAGAGCGAAGATAGAAAAAGAACTCTCTTTTGCAAAAGAGTTAGATACTCCAAATGCTTATAAAGATTTTATCAAAGAGTATCCTAACTATAAAGAGATGCCTAAAGTCAAAAAAATGTTGCAAATATCAATGGAAAAAACAGCATACAATAAAGCTTCATCTCTTCATAGCCTACAAGCTTTTATCAAGCAATATCCACATTCAAAATATGTAAAAAAAGCAAAAAAAGATATAGCAGATATAAAAGCTCAACAAAAACGAGAAGCAGAAGCCTATGAAAGAAAGCGTTCTGCATACAATGCTAAAAAAAGGGTTGGTGATAAAGTTTGTAAAGATGGAACAACATCTTTTATATTATCTATAACAATGAAAGCATTTGTTGAGAGAGTTAATGGAGAAAGTATGCAACTTAGAATTTCAGATACAGAAGGAACATCTCCATACTATAATGGAGTTAAGCTATATAAAGATACACTTATTTGGGATAGATACAATAGTTGGTATCTGTGTAGATAGAAATTAAAGGAAAAAAAATGAATATATATTATAAATTGATAATTACGATACTTCTTAGTGTTATGTTTAGTGGATGCTCAATACTTTATGGGGTGAAAAAAGATACAGAGATAAATACATTAAAATATAATAAAAGCATAAAAGATATATCAACAGGAACTACAAATGTATTTTTAGGAGATAATAGAAATAATTTGTATGAAAATTTTTCAAGATATTTTAGATACTCAAATAGTGATACTATGTCTTTATATAATGATAAAAAAGATATATATTTTAAATATAAGGGTAAATTTTACGGCATAACTAAAGAGGCTGAAAAATATAAAGATCAAGGTATGTATAAGATATCTTCAAAAGATATAGCTTGTGTATCAAAAGATAAAATTTGTACAGCTATCTCAAAAACACCACCATATATCATCATTATTAGAAAAGGGTTTGCTGGTGATATAGAGTTTGATTTTCTAAACTACACAAAGGTTAAAGATAAATATGAAGAGGCTATTGACAAGTATGACTATTCTCTTGTGTCTAAGTATAAAAATAGTGGTGTAAAAGGGTTTTTAGATACAAATATATTTTCAGATGCAATAGCTAGAGCAAAGAGTTTAAAACAATTAGATGCACTACTTCAAATCGCAAAAAATGAAAATATAATCATACCAGCAAAAGAGATATTGGCAAGAAAAAATCAAATCAATTTTGAGAAAAAATATGATTACTACATATCTAATGCAACTGAATCCCAAATCGATGAGCTACTAAAAGATAAAAAGCATCTTGTAGGGGTGTCAAAAACAAAGATAGAAAATATAAAGCATAAAAAACATATCTTAGTTCTACAAAGGGAAAAACACTATTTTTATACTTAGA
>JAADDU010000024.1 GCA_013153755.1 Campylobacterota bacterium
TTTGAAGCAATATTTGGAACAAAAAATCAAAAATTAGTTAAATCTTTAACTAAAGAACATGAAAAGATAGTTGTATTAGCTCATAAAATTATTGCCGATTATTCTCATGATGATGCGAAAACTTTAAAAAAACACCTTATAGAGTTAAGGACTGTAGCCATAAATCATCTAATGACAGAAGATATAGAGTTTTATAGACTTTTAAAAGATAAAGAACGATTAAATGAAGATATAAAAAATAATGTACATACTTTTACAGATAGTTTCCATGATACAAAAGTAGTTCTTCGGGATTTTTTGCGTAAGTACGCAAAAGATGGGGCTAGCTACGATAAAGAGTTCTTTACAACTTTTAACACTATAGTAGACGTACTTGGAAAGAGAATTGAATTTGAAGAAGATAATTTATATAAACTACTACAAAAATAAAATTTAATTTCTTTTTTTTGTTATACCAAACTTTAAACTTCTAATGGTGTACTCACTAACGACTACACCTTTTCTCATACTTAGTATGTGTTTTATAGCATCTGCTACATCGGATGCAAAAAGCTTTTCATCATCTTTAGTACTTACATCAAATCTAAGATTATCATAAAAAGAGCTTTGTGTCATATCTGGATTTATATTTATAACACTCAAATCACTTTTTCTTGTTTCTTCAAAAAGTGAATCACCAAAAGCTTTTAAACCTGCTTTTGTGGCACTATATACACCTGCAAATTTACTTGCCCTTAAGGCTTCTATGGAATTTATATTTATGATATAACCACCATTTTTTTTAAGTGTACGAAGGAGGGTATTGCTAAGAAGCATAGGTGTTGTTAGGTTTAAAAATGTCATCTGTATAATAGTTTTATAACTAAGCTCTTCATGTGGTTCAAAGCGACCAAAACCAGCACAGTTTATGAGTATGTAAGCATCTTGTTTTTTAAGTGTATTGCATAGTTCTAATGTTTGTTTCTCATCAGACAAATTACATTTTATAGCTTTAAAGTTTACATGATTAAAAACTGATTTATCTACTTCCCTACTAATCCCAATAACAAAAAAGCCCATATCTAAAAGAGTTTTAGCTACTTCCTTACCTATACCATTACTAGCACCTGTTATAACTACAGTTTTTATCTCTAACATCTCACTCCAAAGTATATTGAATTTTTATAATTATATTGTTTTTAGACTAAAAGGTTAGTGAAGTATAACTAGTTCCCATACTCTGTATGGGAACTTTAACCTTATTCCACTAACTTTATCTTACTGTTTAAAGTTGTAGGCATTCCCATTCGGGAGAATGGGAACGAGAGATACTCCGAGACTGTTAGAACTCTAAATCTTAAAGCCTAAACTCTATCCCTATCTTTTTACAATACGCTCCAAGCATAGCATTTTCAAAGTCATTGTTTGTTGAGTATTGGTATCCAAATGTTTTAGCCCACATGTGATGTTCCTCCATACAAAGATAAAAAAACACCTCTTTATGCCACGGTTTAAAACTCTCATAAGCGTGTTTAAACATCTGCTCTTTTGTTTCATTTGGGTATGAGGTTTTACCACTTGCATCTTCGTGTGGGATCTGTGTGATTTTTGTTCTAAACTCCCTTGCTCTTAACTGTTTTATAACTGGTTTTATGAAAGTCAGTGTTCCAAAACTAACAAGTGCTACTTCTTCTGCTTTAAACATATCTAGTACTTTATCATACACCTCTTTATACTCATCAAGATAACCAACATACTCAACTATAGGGTGAAAATGAAACCCAACTTTTACCCCTTTGTCTGCTACTTTTCTTGCTGCATCTAACCTTTTTTGCAAAGATGCAGTTAGATGTTCTTCATTTTTTATGATGGTTGGAGTGTTTAGCGACCAAGTACATAGTATATTTTTAGGTACATCGTTTTTAAGCAGATATGTTATGTTATGCGACTTTGTTTTAAACTCTAAAATCACATTTGGATTTTTCCTTGCAAAATCAAACAGTGCATCTAAAACACCCTCTTGATTTCCAAACATAAGTGAATCAGATGCCTGTCCTGTTCCTATGTGATAAGTCTTGTTCTTATCTAGTTCAAGATTTAGAAGTTTATCTTTAAAGCTACTATCAAATGTGATGGTGTTTTGGTTGTAAAAACTCTGGATAGAACAATATGAACAGTCAAACCCACAACTCTCTATTGCATCTAGTGTTAAAAGGTTACAACACCTTGTTTTTTCACTTGCAACAGGGCATAAACCAAGCCCAAAACCCTCTTTTGGCTCTGTTTTAAAGTTAAATTTTTGCTCTTGTGGTATGTTTTTTAGTCTAAAATCATCATAAGAGTTTGGTCTATCTCTTATCTCCTCATAAGCCTTTCTAAGCCTTGTAAAAACAACTTTTTTTTGTTCATGGTCAGGAAAAATTTCCATTATGTTTTTTTCATCCCAGATATTTAAGTCTCTTGCCATATCTATGATTTGTTTTATTTCCTGATGTGAAAACTTAAGTTTTAAAGCTTTTTGTTTTATAAAATCTTGTTCAAAAGGGGGTAGTTTTTCAAAAAGTGTATTTTTAATAGAGTTATTAAATTTATCTAGGTAATTATTCATAATGAAAGTTTAACATAACAAAATGCCATATTTTTAAGTTTTTAGATTTTTTTTGACTAAAATTTTAAAAAAATAGGATGAATTATGATTTTAGGGAAATGTCCATATTGTGAAGATGGAGAGATAGAGGTTAGAGATAAAGAGGTAAGAGGTAAAAAAGTAAAACTATACGCTTGTTCTAATGCTAAGTGGTATAGTGAAGATGGGGAGATGTATGAACTTACACAAGATTCTAAATGTGGTTTTAAAATCTGGCAAAACTCTTTAGCTAAATATGGAAAATGGCTTTCATACAAAGAAGTGAGGGAGTTACTTAAAGAAGGGGAGTTGTCGGTTGAGTTTTTAAGTAAAAAATATGGTAAAAAAATCAACTACACAAAAGATATTATCTTAGATGCTGAGTATGGGGTAAGTGTAATTTGGTAGCTAACACTTCTATGATATAATTACATATCAGGAGATAAAATATGAAAAAGATTTTGACAACTATTGCATTTGCAACACTACTTGGTTCAAGCCTTAGTGCAGATATGGCTAGATTGGAAATGGGAGTGGGTGCTTGGCAACAAACGCCTAGTGGTACTATTTCTTATTCGGAGTACGGTTTTAATGGTACAGACAACTCAAAAGAGATAGAAGAAAATGAAGCTTATATGTGGATGCTTATAAAACATCCCATCCCTGTCATACCAAATCTTAGACTTGAATACTCTCATGAAAAAAACTATGGAACTGCAACGGGGGCGTTTAAAGATTTTAGTATTGCTCAAGGTGCTACATCAAATACAACTCTTGATGTTACAGAATTTGATGTTATTCCGTACTACAATATTTTAGATAATACTGCATGGGTTACATTAGATTTAGGGATAGATTTTAAAATCATGCAAACAGAATATGAAGCAGACAACGTAAATATTGCTGGTTCTAGTGTTAATACGCCGTTAATATATAGTGATGATGCTACAGTTGTAGTTCCATTAGCTTATTTAAGAGGTAGAGTAGAAATTCCTTTTACTGGACTTGGAGTTGAGAGTGATATCAAATATATAACATATAGTGGCTCAACACTTTATGATATTCGTGCTAAAGTCGATTATACTTTTGATACAGGGTTACCATTAGATGTGGGCTTTGAGATTGGTTATAGAATTAAAAGTCTTGATATAGATGATGATGATTCATCTGGTGGAGCTAAAACAGACCTTGAATTTAAAGGTGTTTACGCTGGTATTATGTTCCGATACTAATATATTTTTTATCTAAAATGACTATCTCGCACTCTAGCGAGATACCAAACTCCTCAAAAACTCTTTTTTGTGCTTCTTTTATAAGATAAATAGCATCTTTAAATATCCCAGCCCCATGATTTATGAGAAAGTTTGCGTGTTGTGAGCTAAATTCCATATCTCCAACTCTCACACCTTTAAGTCCGACTGCTTCTATAAGTCGCCCAGCATAATCACCCTCTGGATTTTTAAAACAACTCCCTGCACTAGCTTGTTTTGGTTGGTTAGCTCTCATCTTTTTAAACATCATAACTTTTTCTTTTTTAAACCCATAATCAAGCTCAAACGAAGCTTCTAAGATAGGCTCATCTATATTTGTAAATCTATATCCATACTTAATCTCATCTTTTAGTTTTGTGCCACCTACGGTAGTTACACTAAGAAGATTGTTAAATATTTCATACTCTTTAAGTCCAGCATTCATATAAACTAAACCACCTAAAGTACCGGGTAGATGCGATACAAATTCAAAGTTTGCGATGTTATGTTTTTTACAAAAAGAGGCAATCTTTCCAGATGGTGTAGCTCCACCTATCTTTAGTACATCATCTTCTATCTTTATATAATCATAAACTTTTGAGAGCTTTGTAAGTTTTGGAGGGTTATCACCTATAAGTATGTTGTTACATGAACCTATGAGGTAGTTGTTTTTATCATAATCTTGTGGTTTTTCTATGAGTATAACATCAGTATTTTGACCTATTTTTATAGAACAAAATTTAGAAAAATCTATGGATTTGGTTATCACTCTATAAACTCTGGCATCATGTTAAAGATATTTGTAGCAAAATCGGTCATGGAGTTAAGCATCCAAGGCATTGTTAAGATGATAACGATAACAACCCCCAAAATCTTAGGGATAAAACTAAGTGTCATCTCATTTATCTGAGTAGTAGCTTGAAATATACTTACAGCTAGACCCAAAAACATACCTGTTAAGAGTCCTGGAAGAGCTAGTAGAAGTGCGATTTTAAAAGTTTCAACACCGAGTGCTACTAGTTTTTCTTCCATCTTTTATGAGTTCCTAAGCTCTTCATACTCTGTAGGAATCAGATAATCTTGCACATGAACTTCACTATCATAAAAACCATGTTTGTATCCAAGTTCAAAAAGTTTATCTATCGCTTTGTATTGAATCTCACTCAAAGTTATAGACTCATCATTTGCATAAAGTTCCAAGTATTTGTCAAGTGTTGGAGCATCTATACGAACCAAATCCCTCTCAAGTAACATTTTTGAGAGTCTATCCTTATGATCTCTTGCCACTTTTACAGCTTTTGTAAGTGTTGCTTCATACTCTATGGCTTTATTTAGTGGAAGTGAACGACGTATAGCCATACCACCAAGAGGAAGTGGAAGTTCATCCCCTGCTAAATCTTGCCAGATATCCCACATTTCGCGTTCAACTTCAAGTTTATCATCATAAGTAAGGATAGACTCATGTATGAGAACTCCTGCATCTACCGTGCCATTAAGCACTGCATCTTCTATCTCTAAAAAGTTCATATATGTGATTCTAGCATCAGGATAAGCTATACGAAATAACATCGCATTTGTAGTATGTTTACCACTAAGAGCCACTTTAAAGTTTCTTTTTAGTTTAACACCCTTTTGTTTTATGAGTTTAGGACCATACCCTTCCCCAAAACTTACAGCAGTTCTAAGTGGAGCATAATCTTCTTTTATATGAGGATAAAGAGCAAAACTAATAGCTACAATGTCATAAACACCATTTAGTGCATCTTCATTTAGGGTTTGAATATCTTTAGCGATATTATCAAAGTGTGTATTTTTCATATCTACCCAGCCAAATTTTATGGCATAGTACATAAAAATATCATCAGCGTCAGGTGAGTGTGCGATTAAAGTCTTTTTCATGAGGAGATTTTAGCTAAATATGTATAAAATATCACTTTAAGAAGTTTATCGTTTGTTTCTAAAGAGCTAAACTAAAATCAACAAAGCCATAAATATTTAAAACAACTAAACTTAAACACTCAGGCATAGAAAATATATGTTAAGCAAGGAATAAAAGTTCCATTAAGATATTATGATATTGTCTAAAAAATTAAAAGGAAATAAAATGGCATACAATGAACTAAACGAAAGAGAAAAAACGGTTATATTAAACAAAGGAACAGAATCAGCTTTTAGTGGAAAGTTTTGGGATCATCATGAAAATGGGATGTATATATGTCGCCAATGTGATGCACCTCTTTTTTCATCAGATACAAAGTTTGATTCAGGAACAGGTTGGCCTAGTTTTGATGATAGTGTTAAAGATGCAGTAAAAGAGCTTCCGGATGCAGATGGTAGACGAGTAGAGATAGTATGTGCAAATTGTGATGCACATTTAGGGCATGTTTTTAAAGGTGAAGGGATGACACAAAAGAGTACTAGACATTGTGTTAACTCCATCTCTTTAGATTTTTTAGCAAAATCATAACTAAAATTAGAAAAAATATAGCAATTTGCAATATTTTTTCTTTTTTATAAAAAAACACTATATAATTACTCAAAATAAAATAAAGAGAGCCAAATTATATGGATGCAAATAAACAAAAATCACTAGACTTAGCTATGAAACAAATCGACAAAGCATTTGGTAAAGGTGCTTTAATGAGACTTGGAGACAAAGAGATAGAGCCAATTCAGTCCATAAGTACAGGGTCTTTAGGTCTTGATTTAGCTCTAGGTATAGGTGGAGTTCCACAAGGTAGGGTTGTAGAGATTTATGGACCTGAAAGTTCTGGTAAAACAACTTTAGCACTTCAAATAACAGCAGAATGTCAAAAAAATGGTGGAGTTTGTGCTTTTATAGATGCAGAACACGCTCTTGATGTTGTATATGCTAAAAATCTTGGTGTTGATGTGGAAAATCTTCTAGTATCTCAACCAGATTATGGGGAACAAGCATTAGATATAGTTGAAACTATAGCAAGAAGTGGTGCAGTAGATTTAATAGTTGTCGATTCGGTTGCTGCACTTACACCTAAGAGTGAGATAGAGGGGGAGATGAGTGACCAAAATGTTGGTGTTCAAGCTCGTTTAATGTCAAAAGCCCTTAGAAAACTAACAGGTGTTTTAAGTAAAATGAACTGTACAGTAATATTTATCAACCAAATTCGTATGAAGATAGGTATGATGGGATATGGCTCACCTGAGACTACAACTGGTGGGAATGCACTTAAATTTTATGCTTCTGTTCGTATAGATGTTCGTCGTATAGCTTCACTAAAACAAGGTGAAAGCCAGATAGGTAACCGTGTAAAAGCAAAAGTTATAAAAAACAAAGTAGCTCCACCATTTCGTCAAGCAGAGTTTGATATCATGTTTGGAGAGGGTATCTCTAAAGAGGGTGAACTAGTTGATTATGGTGTAAAACTAGACATCGTAGATAAAGCTGGAGCATGGTTTAGCTATGAAGATAAAAAACTAGGTCAAGGTCGTGAAAATGTTAAACAAAAATTTAAAGACGAACCAGAACTAGCAGCAGAGATAGAAGAAAAAATCAAAGTAGCTATGGGGATGAGTAATGTTATGGTTATGGATACTACAGAGATACAGGACTCTGATGCATAAAATATAATGTGTTCTATCTTTGGCATAATTGGCTCATACGATGAAAAAAAAGCATTTAATGCTTTAGACACTCTATCTCATAGAGGTAGAGATCATCGTGGCATTATCCAAAGAGATAGACTTTTTTTTACACATCAACGACTTAGCATAAGAGATAAAAAACACACTTCAAACCAACCCTTTAGATACAAAAATATACTACTCTCTTTCAATGGAGAGATATATAACTTCAAAGAGTTAAAAAAAGAGCTTGATTTTGAGTTTAAAACACAAAGTGAGAGTGAAGTTATCATCGCTTCATATCTCAAATGGGGAGTTGATTTTGTAAAACATCTCAGAGGGATGTTTGCTATCGCTCTTTTAGATGCAGGAACTTTATATCTGTTTCGTGATAGACTTGGCAAAAAACCACTTTTTTTTATGCAAGATGGCTCATCTTTTATCTTTGGCTCAGAGATAAAAGCACTTGTGCCTTTTTTAAATAAAGTTGAATTAAATCAAGATGCACTTTTGAGCTATCTTAGCTTTTTAGCCCCAACTCCACCCCATACTTTTTTTAAAAACATATATAAACTTGCATCTGGAGAGTACTTAAAATTTAACAATCATAAATACGAAGTTAAACGCTATTTTGACATACTAGATACAAAACCAAATATCATAACAAACAAAGATGAAGCTATATATACACTTGATAAACTTCTTGATAAATCTATCCAGATGAGGTTAGATGCAGAGGTTGGTGTTGCTTCACTATTATCTGGTGGGATAGACAGTGCTGCATTAAATGCTTATGCCATCAAAAATGGTATAAAACTACAAACATATACACTCGGATATAAAGATTTTTCAAAATATGATGAGAGGCTAGATGCACAAGAAACAGCTAACTTTTTAGGCTTAAAAAACAAGGCTATAGAGATACAAAGAGATGATTTTTTAGATGCAAGTGATGAAGTTTTAACTATGCTTGATGAACCACTAAACGACCCTGCATCTATCCCACTTTATCTACTTTTTAAAGAGATAAAAAAAGATGGGTACAAAGTTGTTATGAGTGGAGAGGGAAGCGATGAGCTTTTTTTGGGTTACAGACAGTATTTTGAGTATCTTGACATTCAACAACTCTCAAAACTAAAAAATAAAAACTGGTTAAAGAGGTATTTTACTTCAAACTACTCTAAAAACAGAGAGTGGGAACATTACAAGCGGATTTTTGAGGGTAGTTTACTTTTTCGTACATCTGGAGAATCGTTTAGTGATTTACAAAAAAATGCCCTTATGAAACAAAACATAAAAGATGATCACTCCTTGAGATACTTGAAAAGTTATAGAGATAGATTTGATACATCTGATTTTAGTGATGAGAGTTTTTGGTACAGTTATATAGATTTGAACCTTTTTCAAGCGGAGCATTTTTTAACAAAACTAGATAGGATGAGTATGGCTCACACCATAGAATCCCGCACCCCATTTTTAGACCATGAACTTGTATCTACTGTATTTAGCATAAGTCCAGAGCTTCGCTACAAAGATGGTGTAACAAAATCACTTCTAAAAGAGGTTTTAAAACCATATCTAAACAAAAAGATACTCAGCAGAAAGAAAAAAGGTTTTTCAAATCCATACATGGAGTACTTAGTAGATGCAGGAAAGTTAAAACTCATAAGAGAGGTAAACAGACAAACGGGACTTTTTAAACAAAAAGAGTTAGATGCATATATAAAGGGTGCATCTAGTGGTAAGTTTAAACAGCATGTTTGGGGATTGTATGTTTTAAGTGTTTGGTTAAAGAGGTTTACGCTATAATTCCCTCACTATTTTAAGAAGGAACTCCCATGCAATTTAGCGCACCTTTAAAGTCAAATTCAAAAAAAATTATGTTACTTGGTTCTGGCGAACTCGGTAAAGAAGTAGCTATAGAGGCTCAAAGACTTGGTCTTGAAGTTATAGCAGTAGATAGATACCAAAATGCACCAGCTCACCATGTAGCTCATAGAAGTCATGTTGTAAATATGCAAGATAAAGATGCTCTTTTAGAGATTATATATCGTGAAAAACCAGACTATATCTTACCTGAGATAGAAGCTATTAGTATAGATGCACTCTTTGCTGCTGAAGATAAAGGGTACAATGTTATCCCAAATGCATCTGCAGTTAGCAAAACCATGAACCGTAAAAATATCCGTACATTT
>JAADDU010000038.1 GCA_013153755.1 Campylobacterota bacterium
TAAGATAAACTTTTGCAAGTTCTCCTATATTTGCATCTGCAAAACCTACATATCTTGAAAGTTCTACTGCATCTAAATTTTCAAGATGTATTTTATTGATATCTCTTAAAAGCTCTAAACTAAAAAGAGCAGGGGAGTGAGAGATATCGTCTATTTTAAACCATTTTATAGCATCTTGTAGAGTAAATATATCAGAAGGTAGGTTGTTATTATTAATTGATATTAAATAATTTGATATGGCAGCTGGTAGATAACCTTCAGATAGAAGCCATTTGATACTAAAGTTATTTTTATCCTCATTTAGTAGGGGAGGGATATGAATATATTTTATCTTTTTACCATATCCTAAAGATGTTCTAATATATTCTTGCTTTAGAGTGTTGTTTGTATCTTCTTGCTCATCAACAACTAAAGATATATCATTAAGCATATCATCAACTGCAATTGCAAAATTTTGAGTAGGTTTTTTATCTTGATTAAGAATAATAAAGCTATCCACTGCATCTAGTTTAGATTTGTTATCATCTGGTTTATTGATTCTTATAGTAAAGGGATTGGTGTTATCTATAACAAGTTCTGCTGGGAGATTTCTACAAGCATCATCATATGTATACTTTTTATTCATATTTTTAGCTTCTTGTTGCTTTTTATCCAAGTACTCTGAAGAACAAAAACAACTAAAAGCTTTTTTCTCGTGCAAAAGTTGAAGTGCCATTGCTGAGTGAAAACGCATATTTTGACCATTATAAATTACTTGAGAATATTCTATATCAAATATAGCTAAAAGTTCTAATATATTTTTATCTGTTTCCTCTATACTAATAAGAAAATCTTCTTTTTTTTGTTTTGAAATAATATAATTAAACAAAGCAATTCTTAAATCATTTATGTATATATCACCAGTCGAACTAGGTGCAAATCTTAGCATTAAAATTCCTAAAATATTTTTTTGTGATTTTAACAGATTTTTGATTAATTAAAATGATTTTTTTGATAGTTTTATAAAAAAAGTGGTGACCCCAAGGAGACTTGAACTCCTGTAACATGGATGAAAACCATGGATCCTAACCGCTAGACGATGGGGCCACTTTGTTGTTGAGCCGAAAGTATATAGATTTTTATCTTAAAAAAAGATAAAAATCTATCATATTTATATAAATAGACTTATCTATTCATAAAATCCACGAAGAGCTCTTATGATAACAGCATTTTTAGAGATACTTTCTGCTTTTGCATTGTCGTTTACTAAATCATATAGATCTAAAGGTAAAGAGATAGAAAATGTTTTTGTTTCTATTTTTCTTTTTTTAGAAATCATTGTAACTATGTTTGTTAAAAGTTCAATTATTTTTTTAGTATCTATAGGTTTTTGGATAAAGCTATTTACTCCAACTTCTATAGACTCAGATATTTTTTCTATATCATTACTAGCAGAGATAACTATGATGATTTGAGAAGGATTTTTTTCACGAATTTTTCGTGATAACTCTATACCATCCATACCGTCCATGATAATATCAACAAAAACAACATCAGGTTTTATCTTATTATAAGCCGTTAAAGCTTCTTCTCCATTAAAATAAGAAGAAACATCTGAAAAAAAGTTCTTAAAAGTAGAGCTTAAAAGCTCGTTTGTAACTTTTTCATCCTCAACAATCATAGCTGTAAGTTTTTTAGTTTGTTCAGTTAATTGAACTAAATCAATATTTGCCATATCAATACCCTTTATGTTAAATAATATCACAATTATACAGACTTTTTAGTAACAAATGAAACTTTTTAGGAGACAAATAAGATACATTATAGCTAGATTATAAGGAAAATAGGGTTTTCTAGGAGTTTGTTAAATTTACAAATTGTTTTAAAATATTATATTAATATATATTTATAACTAAAAATCATATTTTTTAAATTTTTCAAGCCAATCAGAATCAACTTCCATAGACTTCTCTTTTTGTGTTAAGAGCGAGTCTATAATTTGTAAAAGAGTATCATAATCCATAAATTCTAATAGGTTTGGATTTATCTTTGTTGAGTTTTCATCATCATAAGAGTTTAAGAGGTTTTGAATATCATATATAAGTTCTTTTTTTTTATCATCCATAAGATACCTTTATGTATTTATTTAGAATTGGTTAACATAATATATATTCTCTTGAATATTTATTTTAGAAGTCTAGAGATTTTAGATTGTAATTTTAGCCATGTTTTATGTTCCATAAGTGGAAAACCTGCATAAGTTTTACCAGCTTCTTTGATGCTTTTAGTTACACCACTTCTTGCTGCAAAAGTTGAAAAAGGTGCTATCTCTAAGTGACCAGCAGTTGCTGCTTGACCACCCATAACTACATTTCTTCCAAGTATTGAAGAACCTGCAAGACCTGATTGTGATACCATTACACTATACTCACCTATTTCACAATTATGCCCAATTTGGATAAGATTATCTATGCGACAACCTTTTTTTATGATAGTAGTTCCAAACACAGCTCTATCAACTGTAGTAGAGCTTCCTATCTCAACATCATCCCCAACAACTACATTTCCATTTTGGTATATCTTTTTATGTTCACCCATCTTATTTGTAGCAAAACCAAAACCATCACTACCTATGGTTGTATTTGCATGGATAATACAATCATTTCCAACCTTACAATCTCTATAGATTACAACATTTGGATAAAGGATGGTATTATCCCCTATTACTGCATCCGCACCCACATAAACACCAGCCATGATAGTACAGTTTTTACCAACTTTAGCACCATTAGCTAACTCAGCTTTTAAAGACACCACACTACCCTCACCCACTTGGGCTTTAGGCAAAGTTTCATCTTCTATGAGTGGTGCAAAATATTTAGATAATTTTGCCATCTCCCAATACGGTGCATCAACCACAAGAGCTTCACAACCATCAGGAACAAACTCTTTAGTTTTTTCATCAACTATGATAGCACCAGCACTCGAAGAGCTTATATCTTTTACATACTTAGAGTTTGAAACAAAAGAGAGCTGAGAGCTTGAAGCATCTTTTAAAGTGTTCATACTATCTATCTCTAAATCTTTACCACTAAACTCTGCACCAATTATCTTAGCTATCTCTTGAAGTTTCATACTCTTTTTACCTTTACTATCTCTCTAGTGCAACTGCACCACTTCTTACTATCTCTTTAGGGTTATATCTTTGGATGATTTTTAAGAAGTTCTCAACCCTTTTTGGCTCATCTGCAACCATAGCTATGATAACATTGTCCCCAACATTTACTATTTTACCGTTGTATGCTTCACAAAGAGTATTTATGTCAGTTATGTTCTCTGTAACAGGAAACTTAACTAAAGCCATCTCTTTTTCAACCAAATCAGCATGCTCATAAACTCTTAATACTGGGATAAGTTTATGAAGTTGTTTAGTGATTTGCTCTATAACTCTAACAGAACCAGATGTTGCAATAGTAAGTCTTGAGTACTTAGTATCTGGAATCGGAGCAACTGTAAGTGAAGTTATGTTGTACCCACGACCAGAAAAAAGGTCTGTTATGCGAGATAAAACACTAGCTTCATTTATAACAATAACAGAGATAACTCTTCTTTCTATCTTCTCCATTATTTCTCCTTTTTCTCTAATAACATCATATTGAACAAGCTTCCACCTGCTGGAACCATAGGCATAACATTCTCCATTCTATGTACTATAACTTCTATAAATGCAACAACATTTTTCTCAACTGCATCTTTGAGTGCAGCATCAAACTCCTCTTTTGTGTGAACTCTGTAACCAATCCCTCCAAAAGCTTCTGAGAGTTTTACAAAGTCTGGTTGAACAGAAAGGTCTGTCTCAGAGTGTCTTTTATCGTAAAAAAGTGTTTGCCATTGGCGAACCATGCCCAAGAAGTTGTTGTTTAAGATTATATTTATAACTGGGATTTTTTTCTCAACCGCAGTCATAAGCTCTTGAACATTCATCAAAATTGAACCATCACCTGTAAAGTTTATGCTCACTTTATCTGGTGAAGCTACTTTTACACCCATAGCTGCTGGAAAACCATAACCCATAGTTCCAAGTCCACCAGAACTTGCAAACTGGCGAGGGCGAGTAAATGGGTAAAACTGAGCACTCCACATCTGATGCTGTCCAACATCTGTTGTGATATTTGCATCATCTCCTAAAAGCTCACCAACACGCTCTATAACCCACTGAGGTTTAAGTCTATCACTATCTTCATGATAAGTTAGTGGATGAAGTTGTGCAAAATCATTTACTGCATCTCTCCATGCACTATATTTTTGTGGATTTATATGTGAAGATAACTCCAACATATCTTTTACAACATTTTTAACATCACCAACTATTGGAAAGTCTGCATCTACAAGTTTTGAGATAGATGCAGGGTCGATATCTACATGTATAACACCTGCATTTTTAGCAAACTCACTAAGTTTTCCTGTAACTCTATCATCAAATCTAGCACCAAGAGCTATAACCATATCGGTCTCACTCATAGCCATATTTGCTGCATAACTTCCATGCATACCAAGCATACCAACTAGAAGTTCATCATCATAACTCAAAACACCTCTAGCCATAAATGTCTCAACTGCAGGGATACCTGTCTTTTTAACAAGTTCTCTTACCTCATAAGCTGCATTTGCATTGATGATACCACCACCAAGATAAAAAAGTGGTCTTTTAGATTTTGCTATGGCATCTAATGCTTTTTTAATCTGACGAGGATTACCTTTTGTATGCGGTTTATATGTTTCTATATTTACATCTATAGAGTAATCAAATTCTGCTATCTCTGCTGTTACATCTTTTGGGATATCTACATGAACAGGACCAGGACGACCAGTTGATGCTATGTGAAATGCCTCTTTAAGTACACGAGGTAAATCTTTTGCAGATGTTACAAGGTAGTTGTGTTTTGTACAACTTCTACTGATACCCACTGCATCTATCTCTTGAAATGCATCTGTACCGATAAGACTCATAGGAACCTGCCCAGATATAACAACCAAAGGAACAGAATCCATATATGCATCTGCAAGTCCTGTTACTGCATTTGTAAAACCAGGACCACTTGTAATCATGGCAACACCAACTTTTCCACTGGCTTTTGAATAACCCTCAGCAGCATGAACTGCTGCTTGTTCGTGTCTTGTCAAAATATGTTTAAAATCATTTTGTTTATAAATCTCATCATAGACATTCATGATCGCTCCACCAGGGTAGCCAAATACTGTATCTACACCCTCTGCGATTAAAGCTTCAATGACCATCTGTGCGCCACTAATTTGCATGAAAAGTCTCCTCTTTTAAAAAATTCGCCTATTATATAAAAAAAGAGATATATTTGAGGTTAAAAAAAGAGATAACCTTTTAATCTAAGATAGAGTTAACTATCATAGATGGTCTCCACATACTTAGTGAGCCTTTTGTTTGTAGTTCTAAATTAAGTTTAGATCCAGGATAATACTTTTTAAATATATTAAAAAAACTCTCTATCTGGTCTTGAAGACCAAAAGATAAGATATAATTTTTTATACCATTTTCTATAACAGACTGTTCCATTTTCTTTTTAACAGCATTTTCAAGTTGAACCATATAGCACCATGCAAAAACAGTACCTATTGCCATGGATTTTGAACTAATATTCATATACTCTTTAAGAGCCTCTTTTATACAATTAACATCACCTTTGACAGCACATCCATTTGCTTTTTGTAAATCTTCATTCCATTTTTTTTGAAGTTTTTTACCATCTGGAGTATTTTGCAAATCTTCAGACATAGCCATTAAATCATAAGCTAAATGTATATTTTTGTTCTCTACAGCATTAAAAAACTTTTGTCTTCTTTCTACTTCCCTCATTAGTTCTTCGGCTTCCTCTTTAAAATCACTAAAATCAATAAGAATTCTTAGCATTTTTATAGCTGTATGAGTGTCATCTTTTTTTATTGCTTCTTGTGATTTAATATAGAGTGTATCTGCATATGCTATGAGGGAATCATACTCTGGAAATTCTTTTAAAAATGGATACTGCCTTACAATCTCAAAACATATTCTAAAATCTTTTTGTGCTATAGCAACTCTAAATCTTTTATATACCTCACCTTGGGTTAATAAATCTTGTACTAATTTTGTTTTTTCACTTATACCACGGTATGGCTTTAAAATCTCTCGTGCTTTATCTGCACCACGAGGGTCAAGTGTATATTTTCTAGCAAGTCTAAATGCTTTTTTCCACTCTGCTTCCATACTTTTATACAGATTCGATTCTTTATAGATTTTATTTGTATTTGCTAAAGAGTAAGCAACAGGAAATTTTCTTTGTTTTACAACAGTTGCAAATTTTTCAAAATCTTCATAATCAAGTATAAGTTTTTGCATCATTTGATTTTTTGATGGGATATTTTTGAAATCCTGAAAGATTTGTATAGCTTTTTGTTTCTCTCCAACTTCAAGTAATGATTTTGCTTTTAGATATATTTTTTCCCAAAGCTCTTCTAGTGTAATATATGTTTTTGTGTAAGCTAAAATAGGGTTTATCTTTATATATTCTTCTATTTTTACAAATTCTTTATTTTTATATGCTAATTTTATATCTTCTAACCCATAGTATATATTATAAATAAAAATGTCACCCTTCTTAGTACCTAAAATAAGATTTTTAGATTTTGAATCATACACAATTGAAGTAACAGATGTAGATAATTTAATATAATTTCGACTAATTAACTTGTAAGTATCCAAATCATATATAATCACATAACCTAGGGCTGTTCCTAAAAATAAAAACTTACTATCATCACTTATAGTCATTCTTATAACATCATCATGTATTGTGTCTAATCTAGCTATAAGTTCTCCCGTATAAATGTTTGATATTATTGCTTTAGAGTTTTTATCTATACTAAGAAGTCTATGTTTATTTAAAAATGATAGACTCATTACAGGAGCAGAGTGAAATTTTAATTTATGTCGTTGTGTCATTACATCAAGATTAAAAATAGAAATTTTTCTGTCATAGCTAGCAGTTGCTACCCATTGACCATTTTGAGTAAATGCTATATCATTTATAGAGTCTATATGCATTGGTAATGTAAAAGCAATTTTTGAACTTTTTATATCTACTGCAAATGTTTTTCCATCATCACCACAAGAAAACATATATCTATTTTTAGGGTCTATAGCAACACAAGAGACTTCACCTTGGTGCCTACCCATCTTTGTTTGTAGTTTTTTTGTTTCTGCGTTATATAGTCTTGATTCTCTACAATCTGCACTAAGTGTCGCAAAATGTCCACCATCACTACTAAAAGAAACAACACTATTTCTATATCTTTGATGTTCTATATTAACTTTAAATCCATTTAAAACTTCAAGGTTATCCTTATTGTAAAATCTTACAGTCGTTTTAGCATCAACTACAACTAAATCTCCACTATCTAAGATTTTTATCAAACATATAGGTTGTATTATATTTTTCTTTTTTATAGGCTTCATAGACAATTATCCTCTTAAATATCCTTCTGCTTTAAGTGCATTTTCTATCTCTATTTGATGCTCTTTACCTTTTGTTTCCATATGAACAGTTACATTTGCATCTCCATAATCAAGAGATATGGATGTTCTATCGTATGAGATATGCACTATATTAGCATTTAATTCTTTAAGTATCTCCGTAAATCTCATCAATGAGCCAGGTTTATCTACAAGTGTTACAGTCACTTTCATCTTTCTGCCAGATTTTAGTAAACCTTTTTCTATGATGACAGATAAAAGAGTAACATCCATATTTCCACCACTAAGGACAAGTGCTACTTTTTTATCTTTTAGATGTTCTAACTTATGATGAAGCATAGCCGCTACAGATGCAGCTCCAGCACCCTCAACAACAAGCTTTTGTTTTTCTAACAAAAACAAAATAGCACTAGCTATCTCTTCATCATCAACACTTACAAACTTATCAACATTTTTAAGTGCATACTTTAGAGTTGTCTCAGAAGTATCTCGAACAGCTATACCATCTGCTATAGTTCTTACACTTGTTGTATCTATAGCTTTTTTAGCTTCAAATGAGTTTTTAAAAGCTGGTGCACCACTCGCACTAACACCTATAACTTCTATACTAGGGTTTATACTTTTAAAGACCTCTGCCATACCTGCTATGAGTCCACCACCACCAACAGGAATAACCACTGCATCTAAAGATTCACAACTCTCTAAAATATCAAGAGCCAGAGTTCCCTGCCCTGCCATAACCTCTTCATCTTCAAAAGGATGAACAAATGTCATAGAGTGTTCTTTTCCATATTTTAGTGCATAGGCATAAGCTTCATCATAGTTTGCACCTGCAAGTATAACCTCTGCTCCATAGTGTTTTACACCATTTACTTTTGTAAGAGGAGTTGACTCTGGCATAACTATAACAGCTTTTATATCAAACCTAGATGCAGAAAGAGCTACACCTTGAGCATGATTTCCTGCACTAGCAGCTACAACACCACATGCTCGTTGCTCATCGCTGAGAGATGCTATCTTGTTATATGCACCTCTTATTTTAAATGCACCTGTGATTTGAAGATTCTCTTTTTTAAGATAAACATCACAAGATGAAAGCTCACTTAGATATGGAGAAAATGAAAAAGGGGTTTTGACAACAACATCTTTTATACGCTGTTTTGCTTTATAAACTTTATCTAAACTTAACAACAACCAACCCTTAATCTAAAGCTCTATGCTCAACCATAGTACACATATTTTGAACAACTCTCATACCTGCATCTTTTGCCTTTTGTGCAGCTTCATTATTTACTATACCTTTTTGTGACCAAAAAACTTTTACATCACCACGAGCGATACATGCATCAGCCACTGCATCTAAAATAGCAGGTTTTCTAAATATATCTACCATATCTACCTCAAAAGGAACTTCCGCCAAAGAGCGATAAACCTTCTCACCCAAAATCTCATCCTCTTTTGGATATATAGGAACTATCTTAAAACCAACCTCTTTTAAATATTTTGCTACTTTATGGGAATCTTTTGTCTTATTTGGAGAAAGACCTATAACTGCTATGGTTTTAATACTATCAAATATCTCTTTTATCTCTTGTTTGTTTGCATTTACTGATGGAAATTCGCACTCCATATTACACCTTTTTTATATTTTATCATTTATTATCAAAAGTCTCTTTATAGAAGTCTTTTACAAAGAGATTATATCCAAAAATAATAAAGTCATTGATAAAAAGTTTCTAATCAGATATGTAGATAAAAACAACAAAGAAAGATTAAAAACTATAGGCAAATAATCTGATGGCATTAGTGAGACACACTACAAAAAGCCCATCTTCTTTTTGCTCTTTGTAGCACCCTTCATATACGCTTCTAGTTCATCATAAACACCGCTGCCATTTGCATACTCCACAACATTTTTTGCCATCTCAAACCACTCTGATGTTGTTGGCTTTGTTGAGCTTATGAGCTCTAAAAGATCCTCTTGGGTTATTTTTATATCTTCACCACTCTCTAAAATCTTCTCTATTGTATTTTCCCCTGCTCTATCGACTATGCCTTTTATAT
>JAADDU010000153.1 GCA_013153755.1 Campylobacterota bacterium
CTATAGACTTATGTATAGATTTACCTTGATAGATAAGTTCCCTTATCCTCTCAGATATGATAACATTGGCATCAACTGCCATACCGACGGTAAGTACTATACCTGCCATACCTGGTAAGGTTAGTGTTGCTCCAAAAAGACTCATAATAGCTAAAAGTATAAATAAATTTGCGATAAGAGCAATATTTGCAATAACTCCAGCCATACGGTAGTAAAACATCATGAAAAGAATAACAAGTACAAAACCACCAACAAGTGCAACTAAAGAAGCCTTAATACTATCAGCACCTAAACTAGGACCAACTGAACGTTTTTCCATAAGGTAAATAGGGGCTAAAAGAGCACCAGAACGAAGCGCAATAGCTAAATCTTTTGCTTCCATAACTGTATAACTTCCAGATATTTGACCAGCTCCACCACCTATTCTTTCATTGATTACCGGAGCAGAATAAACCTTAGAGTCTAAAACAACTGCTAAATGTTTTCCAACACTTTTACCAGTAAAATCTCCAAATATTTCTGCACCTTCTGCATTTAATTTGAAGTTTATAAGAGGTCTATTACTTTGATCAAATCCCATAGAAGCATCCGTAAGCATTCCACCATCTAAGATAGGAATCTCACGAACAAGATATTTTATAGCAGGATTTTTAGCATCTTCTAAAATCACATCTCCATACTCTGCAGCATCTGCATCACTCATAGTATAAACTCTACCAGCTCTATCCTCATCAACAGCCATAAGCTCAAGTTTCGCAGCACGTGAGATAAGTTCTCTTGCTCTTTGTTCCTCTTCTTGAGTTTTTATACCAGCTAACTGAACAAGTATCTTTTCTTTTCCTTGACGAGCTACGACAGGTTCTGCTAAACCAAATTGGTCAAGTCTATTTCTGATAGTTTCTATTGCTTGATCAACTGCTTGTTTTTGAGTTTTAACTATCTCTTCTTTTGTTAAACTAAGAGTAAAAGTTTCTGCATCTATAGCAAGAGTAATACCTTCAAGGTTATCCAAAAACTCTTTCATCTGTTTTTTATCATCGGAGTCTAAAAGAGTAAAAGAGACTGAAGAATCATCAAAATTCAATTCATCTACTAAGATATCTCCTCTCTCAGCAAAGTGTTTTATACTTGCAGCCATAGATTTTACACGAGACTTTGTAGCTTCTTGTGTTTTAACACCAAGAAGCATATGAAGTCCACCTTGTAAGTCTAATCCCAATGTTACCTTTTTACCACTCTGCATCTGAAATAATGATGGAGCTGAAAAAGCCAAGCCAAATATAATAGCTATGGCAAAAACAACTATACGGTAATTAAGCTTCATCCTCGTACTTTCTCGCTATTGCATCTTTAGTGATTTTTACAATCACATCATTATTCATTTTAACACTTAAGAATTTATCTTCGACCTTGCTAACAACAACGATGAAACCACCATTAGTAACGATTTTATCACCTTTAGATAGTGCATCTATCATCTCTTTTCTTGCTTTTGCTTCTTTTTGTTGTGGGCGAATAATCACAAAGTACATGATTGCGATTAAAAATATAAACGGTAGTAATTGACTTATTATTTCCATTTTCTTTACTTTCCTTCTGTTTTAATTGTAGCGATTATACTTAAAATATGTTAATGTATGACTGAAATATTAAAGCACTTTAGATTTAGAGAGTGCTTCACGTATCTCATCTGTAGAGATATCCCCACTCAATTCTAAAGACACATCACCATCCTCACCATTTACTTTCATATCTTTTATCTTAGCTTTTGTCTCATCACTCATACACTCGCATTGACCAGTAGAACAGTTTTTTACCATTGTCACTATATTTTGTTTTTTTACTTCACCACTAAACTTAATCCCTACACCATTTGTAGTACTAAAAATATCTTTTTTCATATATTTTCCTTAATTTTAATCAACAGTATATCTTCTATCTCTTTATATGTTTTTTCAAATTCTTCAAAACCTTTTGTATCTGGGTCTAAAAAACCTACATGAATTTTATGAACAGGCCTAGGAAATATTGGACAAGTTTCTTTAGCGTGTTCGCATACAGTTACAACTAAATCAAACTCTTCATCTATAACCTCATCAAGGTGTTTTGAGTAGTATAAATCATCCCAAATATTATGATATTGTAAAACCTTTTTAGCATTTTGATTTACTTTTCCACTTGGATTCACACCACAACTATAAGCTTTTATACCATCTAATCTAGCATTTATAAGTGCTTCGGCTATGATACTTCTACAGCTATTCCCCGTACACATCACTAAAACTTTTTTATCCATTTCTCTCTCTTTTATATCTCATCACTCATCCAAGCTTCTACAGCTTCAGTTAGTGAATCAAAACTATCTGATTTGCCAATGATAAAAATCTCATCAAAAACATAGCAAGTCACTCTAGTATTTGGTTCTAATAAAAAAACACCAATCTCTTCCATACTTCTAATATCTACAGATAACACTCTCATCCCATCTATCATATCCCCAACTTTTGGGATTATATCATATTCCACATCTACAAGTTTTTTCCCATCACTCTCATAAATAGCCATCTTCAGCCTTTTTTAGTATAATTTTAGCAAAAAAAGAGTTAGTAAATGAAAATAGCAAATGATATAACACAACTCATAGGAAATACACCACTAATAAGACTAAGCACTGCATCTAAATTAACAGGAGCTACTATACTAGGCAAATGTGAGTTTATGAACCCAACAAGTTCAGTAAAAGACAGGATAGGTTTTAACATGATAAAAAAAGCAAGAGAGTCTGGTCTTGTTAATGATTTTACTACCATCATAGAACCTACTAGTGGCAATACAGGTATAGCCTTAGCAGCAAACTGTGCATCTCAAAAATTAAAGCTTATCTTAACTATGCCAGAATCTATGAGCATAGAGAGAAGAAAACTTTTAAAAGCTCTTGGTGCTAAACTTGTTTTAACCAGTGCATCTAAAGGTATGGATGGAGCTATACAAAAAGCAAATGAACTTCAAAAAGAGATACAAAACTCCATAGTTTTACAACAGTTTGATAATTTGGCAAACCCAGAAATTCACTCACTTACAACGGCTAAAGAGATACTCGAAGATACTGAGAACTCTTTAGATGCATTTGTTAGTGCAGTTGGAACAGGTGGTACTCTTAGTGGAACCTCAAAAACTTTAAAAGAGCAAATCAAACATATAACTATAGTTGCAGTTGAACCTAAAAATTCTGCAGTTTTATCACGAAGCACTGCATCTAGCCATAAAATTCAAGGTATTGGAGCTGGATTTATACCAAACATCCTAGATACTACTATCTATGATGAAGTTATAAAAGTTAGTGATGAAGATGCTATAAAAACTGCAAAAATGTTAGCAAAAGAGGAAGGTTTACTTGTTGGTATATCTAGTGGTGCGAATGTTTGGGCAACTATGCAAATAGCTTCAAGAGATGAATTTAAAGGTAAAACACTCGTTACTATACTATGTGATACTGCTGAGAGATACCTAAGTACTGAACTTTTTGATGAATAATTTTTGTATAGAAACGATCAAGGCTCTTGATGGGGAGATTTACCATATAGATTATCATCAAAGACGATATGAGAAAACTTTAAACTGCTACTATAAGATAGATTATAAGATTCATCAACTCAAAGATTTTTTAACACCTCCAATAGATGGTTTATATAGATGTAGAGTTCTTTACTCTAATAAAGAGATAGTAGATGTATCATATTATAAATATAAAAAAAGAAAATTTAACAAAATAAAAATTTTAATAGATAATAATATCAACTATAAATACAAACTAGCAAACAGAGAAGAATTAAATAAACTTTATGAGATGAGAGAAGATGCAGATGACATACTTATAGTACAAGATGGGTATATAAAAGACACCTCCATAGCTAATATAGCACTAAAGAAAGATGAAACTTGGTACACACCAAAACATCCACTTTTAGCAGGTGTAACAAGGCAAAGGCTCATAGAGCTTGGTAAACTTGTAGAAAGAGAGATACCTATAGCAAAGATACAAGACTACTCACAAATAGCATTACTAAATGCTATGATAGATTTTGATATAATTACAACAGAAAATATAAAGGATATAATTTGCTAGATAACATCATACAAGATAATGACTTCTCTCTTTTGATGCAAAAACACATACAAGATATGGTAGTTCACTTTTTTGAAAAAGAGCAAAACTTTGGAATTTTATGTAAGATTGAAGATGTATATTTTGAACCAGCTTTACCACAAAATCTTGAAGAAGATTTTAGACATTTAACACTATTTTTTTTAGCTGGGTATACATTTGAAAGTGCTCATATAAAAGATGACTACCTCATCTTTGAAGCTGGATTTGGCTCTGAAAATTTTGGTAGTTTAGTTCATGTACCTCTTATAAGTATCATGCAAGTTATAGTAGATGAAACACCTATACTAATCAATCTAGCTACTAAGAAACCTATAAAAAAGCAAAAAGTAACTAAAGATAAAGGTATAGAAAATTCAATGTCATCTTTTCTTTCAAACCCAGAAAACTCTAGGTTTGTAAAGAAATAAAACTAAACTTTATTGAAAGAGAGTAGATAATGAACCACATTATCTACAAAAGCATCATGTTTTCTCTCTTTAAGATAAGCTATATAGAAATTTCTATCTATCTTGTGATTTTTAAGTCTAGCTTCAAAAAGTCTTCCAGCTTCTATTTCAGATGCGATAACATGTCGAGACATAATTGAAACGAGTGGTCTTTGAGCATTTTTATCTGCAGATAAGATAGTTTCTTTTATAGATGTAGGTGAAGCTAAAATAGCAAGTACATTAAAGTTTGCACAATTAACACCCATCTCCTCAAATGTCTCAGCAGTTAGTTTTCTAGTATGAGAATGTTCTTCACGACAAATCCAATCAAAATCAAATAAATCTTCAGCAACTACTTGTTTTTTTATAGGTTGATTTGAAAATAGTACCAACTCATCTTCAACCCACTCTCTATATATAATGCCATCTCTAAATTCAGGAGACTCTATCAGTGCTACATCTATCTTTTTATCTTCCAATTGGTCAATAACACCAGATGATGCTTCTATGGAAAGATGCACTTCATTACCTATACGTTTTTTAATTTCACCTAAGTAGTTTGGTAAAATATAATTTCCTATAGCATTTGAGCTACCCATAACAAAAGTAAACTCTTTATTTATAATTTTTAAAAGCTCTTTTTCACTGTTAGATATAGCTTTTTCAAGTTTTTGTGCAATTCTAAAGAGATCTTCACCCTCTTTTGTAAGTAAGATTCCATTTTTCTTTCTGTCTACTATCTTTGTATCAAGATAATCCTCTATAAATTTTATCTGTTGTGTTACTGCAGGTTGAGATATACCCAATTTTGCTGATGCTTTAGAGAAACTCTTCTCTTTTATAACCATCAAAAAAGTTTGTAATTTGGCAAAATCTTTTAACATAATAATTCCTATAAGTTTAAATAATATAAAAATTATAACTCAAAATTATAATTAATGCAATAGTATTGTAAAAATTTATAACTATTTAGCTATAATATAGTAAATAAACTAAAAGATTAGTAGTAAATAATGGAAAAAATATTTAAACACTTAAATGAATCACAAAGTAAAGCTGTTAAACAATCAGAAGGCCCTGTACTTATCTTAGCTGGAGCTGGTAGTGGAAAAACAACTACTATCATCTCAAGACTAGCATACCTTATAGAAGTACTTGGTATCCCTGCGTCTAACACACTAACCCTCACTTTTACCAATAAAGCTGCAAAAGAGATGAAACAAAGAGCTTTAAATATGATAAAAGATACATCATACCCTCCCCTACTTTGTACTTTTCATAAATTTGGTCTACTATTTTTAAAATTTAATATCCATTTATTAGGTAGAAAAAACAACTTTGTAGTTATAGATACTGATGATAAAAAACGCATCATAAAAAAGATAAATTCAGAATTGGCAACGCCACTAATAGCTAGTGAAATATCAAGATACAAAAACTCTTTACTTTCTCCTGATGATGCTTATAAACAAGCTGAACTTTTTAACTATCAACAAATCGCAAAAGTATATGAAGAGTATGAAAACTATCTTTTAGAAAATAATCTAGTAGATTTTGATGACCTCATAGCTCTAACTTATAGGCTTTTAGATGAAAACCCAGAGCTAGCTAAAAAAACATCTCAAAAATATCAGTACATAATGATAGATGAGTATCAAGCTACAAATGAGCTACAACTAAAACTTTTACAAAAACTATGCCATTCGCATACTAATCTTTGTGTAGTTGGCGATGATGACCAAAGTATATATGGTTGGCGTGGAGCACACATAAGAAATATTATGGAATTTGATAAAGACTTTAGTGGTGTAAACATCTTTAAGTTAGAACATAATTATCGCTCAAAAGAACCCATACTAAAAGTAGCAAATGCCCTTATAGAACATAATCGTTCCCGTTTAGGTAAAAAACTTATACCCACACGTGGTGGTGGCGAAGATATAACCATTTTAAATTCATATGATGAAAATGAAGAAGCACGAAAGATAGCACAAAAGATTCAAAAACTTTTAGATGCAAATGTATCTCCAAATGATATTGCTATCCTATATAGAGTAAATGTACTAAGTCGTTCTATAGAAGAGGGCTTGAACCGTATGAGGATAGCTTATAAACTTGTAGGTGGACTTAGATTTTATGATAGAGCAGAGATAAAAGACCTTATAAGCTATATAAGAATTATTACTAATTTTCATGATGATTTTTCTTTTAAAAGAGTTGTAAACAAACCAAAAAGAGGCTTAGGAAAAGCAAGTATAGAAAAGATAGAGCTAGCTGCTCACAGTGCATCTAAATCTATATACGAGTATTTAAAAGATGCACCACTAGCAGAATTAGAAGCACTTGTAAGAAAAAAGAATGCTTCAACACTTAAAAAATTTATAAATGATTTAGAAGAGGTGTCTAAAACAGCTAAAGAATCAACATATAACTTTATAGATAACTTAGAAGACACCTTTCATCTAAAAAATATATATCTAGGTATGGTTGATGAGACAGATAGAATCCTAAATATGGATGAATTTTATGGCCTTTTTAGAGATTTTGTCAAAAAAACTCCAGATGCTACTCTTGATGAGTTCTTAAATGAGCTAACTTTGCAAAGTGAACAAGATCAAGTAGAGGGTGATTCTATATATATGATGAGTATCCATGCATCAAAAGGGCTAGAGTTTGAACATATCTTTATCATAGGTATGGAGGAAGGTTTTTTACCACTTATTGGTGAAGGTAGTGATCTAGAAGAGGAAAGAAGGCTTGGTTATGTGTCTTTTACAAGAGCAAAAGAAACTTTAACTCTATCTCATGCATCTAGTAGATTTTATAAAGGTAGAAGAAGTGACTTAGAAAAAAGCCGATTTTTCAATGAATGTGGATTATGTTCAGGGTCACTAAAAATGGAAAAAAATACAGCTTTTAAAAAAGGTGATTTAGTCCGTCATAAAGTTTTTGGTACAGGTAGGGTTGTAGGAGTATCTAAAAGTGGAAGAGAGTTTAAACTAAAGATTAATTTTGCTGGTACTACAAGAGATATTTTAGCTTCATTTATAGAAAGATTATGAACCGACTTTTTGTAGCATATAAACCAACTGGCATTAGCTCAAACTTTTTTTTATCATCTCTTAAAAGAAAGTATAAAACAAAAAAAGCTGGTTTTACTGGAACACTTGACCCTTTTGCTAAAGGGGTTCTCATCATAGGCATGGGTAGTCACACAAAGTTATTTCGTTTTTTAGATAAAACTCCAAAAACTTATAAGGCAACATTATGGCTAGGTGCAAAATCTGACTCTCTTGATAGTGAGATGATAGAAAATGTAAAAACCATAAATGAATGTAGCATAGATAAGATACAAAAAACACTTAAGTCATTAGAGGGAGAACTTGTTTATGAACCACCTATCTTTAGTGCAAAACGCATAGATGGACAGCGAGCATATGACTTAGCAAGAGCTGGTAAAGAGGTAAAACTAAACAAAATAACTTCACACATATATACCACAAAACTTATAAACTATTCACACCCATTTATAACCTTTGAAGCTACTGTGTCGGAGGGAACTTATATCCGTTCACTTGGTAAGATACTAGCAAATAGACTTGATGTTGAATTTGGTAGCTTAACTGCACTAGAAAGGTTAAATGAGGGAAGTTTTACATATGATAAAGAAAAAGCATTAGATATTAAAAAATCACTCAACATTCCACAAAATTTTTATCTTGGAGATAGTGACAATCTCAAATATGGAAGAGTTCTTGCTTTAGAAGATTTAGAGATAAAAGATGATGGATATTATTGGCTAGATAACAAAGATAATATTTCTATCATAAATATAGAAAATAAAACCGTAAAATATGAACTAGGTAGGATATATGTATGTTAGTATTAACTAGAAAACTTGAAGAATCAATAGTCATAGGGGATGATATAAAAATAAAAATCATATCTATAGATAAAGGTGTAGTTAAACTAGGTATAGATGCACCAAAAGATATCACAATCATAAGAAATGAATTACTAGAAAATGTAAAAGAGTTAAATATCGCTGCATCTAAACAACAAGATGAAGAAAATGTAACTCTTCTAAGTCAAATCATAAAAAAGTAGCATCTATAATGAAAATTTATAAAGCTTATGCAAAAGTAAATATATTTTTAAAGATAACAGGGATGCGAGATAATTATCATGAAATCATATCAAGGTTTATGAGAGTAGATTCATTATATGATGAACTATCATTTAGCAAAAAAGATGATGATGGTTTTAAGATATTAGGTGATTTTTCATGTACAACCGAACAAAACACCATATACAAAGCATATAAATCACTAAAAGAGACTTTAGATGATACAACATCACTTGATAAACTTATGGATACTTATGCCATAAAAGTAAACAAAAACATACCAGCTTTTGCAGGTTTAGGTGGTGGGAGTAGTGATGGAGCGACATACCTTCATATGTGTAATGAAGTACTGCATCTAGGACTTAGTAAAAATGAACTAGCTAAAATAGGGATGAAGGTTGGAGCAGATGTCCCTTTTTTTATATATGGTTATGATAGTGCAAATGTAAGTGGTGTTGGAGAGATTGTTGAGGAGTTTAAAGAGGAACTTCTAGAGCTTAAGATTTTTACTCCAAAAGTTGAAATAAGTACACCAAAAGTTTATACAAGTTACAGAGAAAATTTTTATAATCCCATAGATGGTTTTGAAACACAAAGATTAAAAGAATTAAACTCAAAAGATGCTCTCTTAAGCATGAGTGCAGATGAAGCAAATGACCTTTTTAAACCAGCATTACATGAGTATAAAGAACTAAAAGAACATTATAAATATGGTTACTATTTTAGTGGAAGTGGAAGTAGTTTTTTTACCCTTTTGTAGTATGAGTAAAAACACCACTTACATTTG
>JAADDU010000097.1 GCA_013153755.1 Campylobacterota bacterium
TCTTCACTTCTATCTATCCCCTCAGCTTCAACTTTTTGTCGTATCTCAACCATAAGTTCACTATCCATCAAATCATCAAAATCTATAAGCCCAGAGTTTATACCATCATCTATATCGTGACTCATATATGCTATCTCATCAGCTCTATCAACTATCATCGCTTCTAGTGAGGGATGTGCATCCAAATTAAACTGTTCATCTATCCAAGATGGTAAAAAACTTTTTTTATATGGATAAGAGTGTTTTAGTATCCCCTCTAGTGTTGCAAATGTAAGGTTTAGTCCATCAAACTGCTTATATCTTTTTTCTAAAAGACTAACAACCCTAAAACTTTGAAAGTTATGTTCAAAACCATGCTTAAAACCGTCGTTTTTTAAACATTCATCAAGCGTATCTCCACCAACATGACCAAAAGGTGTATGTCCTAAATCATGTGCTAGAGCTATAGCTTCAGCCAAAGACTCATTTAATCCAAGTTGTGATGTTATAGAGCGAGCGATTTGTGAAACTTCTATAGAGTGTGTAAGCCGAGTACGAAAAAAGTCCCCCTCCTGATTTAGAAAAACTTGAGTTTTATACTCAAGTTTTCTAAAGCTACCAGAGTGGATAATCCTATCTCTATCTCTAGCAAATGGATTTCTAAAATCTTTATCTATTTTATGAAATCTATCACTACATTTCATAATAAACTATGACTTTTTAAGAAATTTTGTAAGAATGTGAATCTTAACACCATTTACACGACCCTCTATATGTTCAGAGTCATTTGGAACCAGTGTTATATTTCTAACTGCTGTTCCCCTTTTTGCTGTAAATCCTGTACCTTTTACATCCAAGTCTTTTGTAATTACTACGGTATCTCCTGCTTGAAGAATTACACCATTTGCATCTTTATATACAAGAGCATTTTCATCTGGCATACCTGCATCTGCCCACTCTTTAACACTATCTTCCATATACATCATATCTAACAAGTCTTGACGACCTAAAGCATTTAGTAGTCTATATGCCACCACTTGAACAGCTGGAACTTCACTCCACATACTATCATTTAAACAATTAAAGTGACTCTCATCCATATCATCTGTATTCTCTATACCAGATGCACATTTAGAACATACATAGATAGACTGCTCAGCACTACCATCAGATGGTGCAACCTCTAAAACTCTAAGTTCATCTGTACTTGAACATAACTCACACTTATCGCCACTTCTTGCTACTAACTCTTTTAAACTCATTTTTTTCCTTTACTTGTTAAATTCGATGATATCATCATCACTGCTTTGTTGTTTATGTTTTGTGTTATCAAACGCTTTTTGAGCTTCCTCTTCGAGGTAGTTTCTACACTCTTTTGGAATAACTGCATTTGGCTCTGAAGCTATTTTATCACAGATAGATGCATTAAACGTCATATTTGAGCATCCAACAAAGATAGATGCAGTTAAAAAAATAATTTTATACATTTTTATCTTTTTTTACTATAAGATTTAAATATTTTGTCGGAGTTACTCTCATCATCTCTTTAGCCAACCAGCGTATTTGAAAATATGCTGCACCACTATCTCTTAGTGTGAAATAATTTTTTAAACTTCTAAGATTAAAAGTAACCACCATATCTACTTTTACATTGTCCGTTATGATGTGTTTAAAAGCATCTCCAACATTGCGTTTCTTTTTACCAGATTCTAATGCTTCAAAAAGTTTTTGACTATCATCATTAAACTCATCTAAAAAGCTTAAAGAACTTTTTGCAACTGAGATAGAATTAAAATCATCAACCTTACTTTTTTGAAAAGAAAGTTTATCAAAGATAGCAGATATTTCAACTCTATTATATTCTATATCTGTAGTTACAAACATATCAAAACCTAAAACTTTATCTATAAAAAACTCTTTATCTCCCATAGAAGCAACAAAAGCATTTATGATAGAACTCATAGTATATCTTGTACTTCTTACACTTATAGCTTGGATACGATGTCTTGCATGTTCTTGTAAAACACCTCTACTAGTTCCCCTTACTAAAAAGCTAAGGTTTGCATGCTCTAAAATACTATGATGAAAATATGTCCATGCTAAATCATCAAGAAGATTTGAATCATCTATACTATTTATATCAGCACACATTTTAAAATCAGGCATCTCATCTTGAATCTGGTTTATAACATTATTTTCACTACTACTAAATGAGTCATAGCAAGTTCTAGCTGCTGTTTCACTAACACCTATCCCTGTTTCTTGCAAAAGAACGACCTGTGGCTTTGAATACTCTATACCAAAAACATTTTCCATCATATATCCTCTATATCTATTTTTGAACACCATCTAAAATAGGAACAAAATCACAACTTTCCAATTCTGTAGCTTGTATTTGTAGCCCATTTTTTCTAAAACTTGTAATAATTTGTTTGCCATTTTTTTCTATAGGTGCAACTAAAATTCCACCATCTCTAAGCTGTTCAAAAAGCTTTGAAGGAACCTCTTTTGTAGATGCAGAAAATAAGATTCTATCATAAGGAGCGTATTGTACCCAACCGTTTTGTCCATCATCTGTTCTTGTATGAATATTACTAATTTGTAACTCTCTAAAACGCTTTTTTGCTTCTAAGATAAGTTGTTCTATCCTCTCTATAGTAAAAACACCACGAAATAAATGTGATAATACTGCTGCTTGATAACCACTACCACAACCAACTTCTAAAACTCTATCTGCACCTTTTGGTTTGAGGTACTCTGTCATCTTTGCAACTGTTAAAGGCGAACTTATATACTGAGCTGCTCCAATAGGTAGTGCATCTAACTTATATGCACTATGTCTAAACCCAACAGGTACAAATTTTTCTCTATTTGTTTTAGATATAGCTTCTTTTACTTCGTCACTCAGAGTAAATATTTTACTACATTCATCTGCTAATTTTGCTGTTTTTGTTGCTGTTATTCTATCCAATTTAAATTATACCTATATCCATATATCTTCGCATTAAGGTTATCTCTTTTTTGCTATATGGTAGTTCTAAGCAAGTGTTATTCCCATTTCTTGTATCTTGACCTTGTGGTGTTATGATTCCACTCATCTTTGTGCACTCATCATTTAGAGAATCACTTGCAACTACATAGCATTGGTTTGTTATAGCTAAAGCTTGTGTCATAACTTTAAAATGTTCAGTTCTTAAAACTCCCCACCAAGAAACAACTGCTATGACATCTGAACCTTCTAGTTTTTGCCAAAACTCTTTAAAACGAAGCTCAAAACAGATAAGAACACCTATCTTTAAGCCATCTATCTCAACTATCTCTACTTCTTCACTAGAGCCTTCACTCATGTATTTATGTTCATCTCCAAAACGAAATAGTTTTGCTTTTGCTCTCTCATAAACAACTTCACCATTGTAAAAAATCTTTGCAAAGTTAAAGACTTCATCACCTCTTTTTTCTATCATACTCATTATGATTATCTTTTTAAAAGATGCCTTTTTTAAAGCTTTTGTTGCTAGTGGTGCAAACTCTAACATCTCATCAAATTTATCATAATCATAACTAGTTAAACAAACCTCAGGGGCAACTATCAAAGAGTTTTCTGGCTCTGCATCTATAAGTTTTAAAAGTAGCTTTAGATTTGTGTTGTAATCATCTCTCGATGTATCAAAAAGTAGTGAAACAAGTGTGTAATTTTTCAATGTTTATTCCAAGATAAAATTTAAATAAAATTATATCTAAAGATTATAAAAGTTTTAGGGTATTTTTTGTATAATTCGCCCATAATAATTCAAGGAAAATGCTTTGCTAGAAAATGTCAATGAAAAGTGTGCAGTTGTAGGGATTTTTGGTCATGAAGAAGCTTCTAAACTAGCGTACTTTTCGCTTCATGCACTTCAACATCGTGGTCAAGAAGCTGCAGGAATCAGTTCATCTGATGGAAAAAAACTTCATACTATCAAAAATCGTGGTCTTGTTATGCGTGTTTTTGATGAAGCTAAACTACAAACACTTAGTGGTTCAAGTGCTATAGGTCATACTCGTTACTCAACTGCTGGAGATGATTCTATTTTAGATGCACAACCAGTATTTGCTAGATACGATTTAGGTGAAATGGCAATCGTTCATAATGGAAACTTAACAAATGCTGAAGAGGTTCGTAATAAACTTATAGCAAAAGGTGCAATTTTTCAAACATTTATGGATACTGAAAACCTTATACATCTTATAGCAAAGAGTGAAGAGGAAAAACTTACTCCAAGAATCATAGATGCAGTAAAAAAGATAGAGGGTGCATTTTCACTTGTTTTTCTAAGCAGAACTAAAATGTTTGCTATGCGTGATAGACATGGTTTTCGCCCTCTAAGTTTGGGAAGACTACCAAATGGTGGCTATATCGTTGCATCTGAGACTTGTGCGTTTGACCTTGTTGGTGCAGAATTTGTTAGAGATGTAGAACCAGGTGAACTTCTAATTTTTAAAGATGGAAGAGAACCAAAAAGTATAAAAATCTTTGAACCAACTCCAAAACATTGTATCTTTGAGTATGTTTACTTTGCTCGTCCTGATTCTATGGTGTTTGGTCAGTCTGTATATCAAGCAAGAAAAGAGATGGGTAAAGAGTTGGCTCGCATAAAACCTATTGAGGCTGATTTGGTAGTACCTGTTCCTGATGGTGGTGTTCCTTCTGCTATAGGCTATGCTCAAGAGAGTGGAATTCCTTATGAGATGGGTATTATGAGAAATCATTATATAGGTCGTACTTTTATAGAACCAACACAAGAGATGCGTGATTTAAAAGTTAAAATGAAACTTTCTCCTATGACCGATATTATAAAAGGTAAAAGAGTTGTAGTTGTAGATGATTCTATAGTTCGGGGAACAACATCAAGAAGAATTATACGCATGTTAAAAGAAGCTGGAGCTACTGAGGTTCATATGAGAGTATCTTCTCCACCTACAACAGACCCATGTTACTATGGAGTAGATACACCAGATAAAAGTAAACTTATAGCTGCAAATATGTCAATAGATGAGATTTGTAAATATATAGAAGCTGATTCGTTAGCATATCTTGATGAAGATTCATTACTAAGAAGTGTAAATGCTAAAGATGAAAGTTACTGTACTGCTTGTTTTACTGGTAAATACATAGTTTAATGGAACAAATCTATACTTTTGGCAACTATTTAAAATCTAAATTTGGTTGCAAAGTTTACAAAGTAGGCATAAATATATCTGGTTTTACATGTCCAAATATAGACGGTACAGTTGCAAAAGGTGGCTGTACTTTTTGTGAAAATGAATCTTTTAGTGCAAGTACCAATGAAACAAAAGAGCTAAAAGGGTTTTATCTAAATTTAGAATCAAAAACAAATCCAAATCTAGAGTTGCAACTTAAACAACTTAAATCTCAGTTTGATACCATAAGTAAAAGACAAAAAGAGAGTCATAATGCAGAAAAATTTATTGTATATTTTCAATCTTTTACAAACACTTATGCACCATTTGAGACACTAAAAGCTCTTTATGATGAAGCACTGTCATTTGATGATGTTGTAGGACTTAGCATAGGTACTCGTTCAGACTCTATAACAGATGAAACACTAGATTATCTAGCTAAATTAAATGAAGACAAAGAGATATGGATAGAGTTTGGCATACAGTCTATATATGATGAAACTTTAGATAAAATCAACCGTGGACACGATGCCAAAAATGTAAAAGAATGGATACTAAAAGCAAAAGCAAAAGGTTTAAATGTTTGTGGGCATCTTATATTTGGTCTTCCTGATGAGAGTAAAGATATGATGCTTCAAACTGCAAAAGAAGCTTATAGATGGGGTATAGACTCTGTAAAATATCATCCTCTTTATGTAGTTAAGAAAACTGCTCTTGGAAATGATTTTTTAAGAGGAAGGTTTACACCTATAACAGAAGATGATTATCTTGATGTACTTGTAAAATCGATTTTAATGAAACCTAAAAACATATCTGTTCAAAGAGTGACAGCTGGGATTAACGATATATCTTTATTAGCGCCAAATTGGTGTAGAGATAAAAATCAACAAGTAAGAAATATAAACAAAGCACTAAAACCTTTTAAGCTAAAGTATTAGTGTCCATAAACTTTTACAAACTGTGAAACACTTTTAAAATATGGTGGATAATCAAAATATATTCTAAATGCTTTTGCACTTCCTGGTTTTAAATTTTTTGCTACTACAAACTCTTTTGTAACTGTTTGTGGTTTATATATAGTGTTACTACCACCACTAAAAAAGTCGAAAAAACCACTAGGCTTATAAAAGTTACCACCTTTTACATTTCCAGTTGCATGACCTTTATTTACTATCTTTATCTCTACTTTTACTTTACCTATCTTATAGTTACCCTCATTTTTAACGATACCTGTATAGATGATTTTTTCAATACTTAAGAGTCTTTTATTTTTAAGTTTATATAGCTTTACTTTTTTTGTATATTTATCTACTGCTACTATGGAAAATCCTGCTAAAAGTAAACATATCAAAGATACAGAAAAAAGCATAGGCAGTATTAATTTTTTATTTTCTTGTTTAAATGATGCTAAAATACCACCTAAAAAGATAATAAATATAACACCAAGTAAAACAAAATGCCAGTAATTAAATAGTGTTATCATCTACATTTAGCCTCTAACGAAATATTATAATCTTTTGAGTATGTAAATGGTTCTATAATTATCTTAAAATTTCTATTTTCCCCAACTTTTATACTCTCTTCTAAAATCGACATCTTTTTAAATGACTTAAATGTATAAAGGTAGTTTTTAACCTTGTTTTTGCTGACTTTATGGGTAAAAGCTGTAATCTTACAACTCTTAAAGGTGTGCTTTGATTCATTTTTGATACTACCCCTCACAACAACTGCTTTTGTAAAATTTAACTTTTTTTGTGAGGTAAGAACTATTGTATTTTTAAACAAAAATTTATGCATCTCTTTATATCCGACAAGTGGTGCAACAATTAAAGTTACAAAAGACAATATCATAAAAAAAGAAGCGAAAAAAGTTTTATGTCTAAGTAAGATACTAAGGACAATAAAGAGTATAAAAAGGATAAATATAGTACCAAACAAGATATAATCATAAAAGATTAACTCATTTATAAAGGCACTGATCTTATCTTTCATAATTTATTTTATTTGGTTCTTGAGTTTTTTTCAGCTATACCACTCATATTGAAACGACGGGATAACTCTTGTTTTATTCTATCTGGTGAAATATCTTTAGATGCAAGTGCAACTAACATATGATAAGTTAAATCTGCTGCTTCATATACCATCTCACTCTCATCATTATCTTTATGAGCAAAACAATACTCTCCGGCTTCCTCTACAACTTTTTTAAGTATGGTATTTTCCCCTTTACTTAAAAGTTTGGCTGTCCATGAAGTTGTTGGGTCTGCATTTTTACGCTCTTGGATAGTGTGATAAAGAGTATCTATAACACCATACATAGCTTCACTACTAACTTCCACATTATCACTAGCTTCACCACTCTCAAGCTCTGTAAAAAAACAACTTCTTCTACCTGTATGACAAGCAACACCATTTTGTTTAACTTTGATAAGAAGAGTATCGTTATCACAATCTATAAAAAAGGATTCTATCTCTTGGGTATGTCCACTACTTTCACCTTTTTTCCAGATTCGTTGTTTACTTCTTGAAAAATAGTGTGCAACTTTAGTTCTTAAAGATAATTCAAGAGCTTCTTTATCCATATATGCCATCATAAGCACTTCATTATTTAAAGAGTCTTGAACTATTACAGGAAGAAGTTCTGACTTCTTCCAATCTACTCTATTTAGTATCTTTTGCATAGCTTAGTTTGCTGTAGTTCTTTTTTGAACATCTTTTGTATCAACCCAAATATTTGGAGTTGAACCACCAGGTGTTAAAAAGATTTTAGCATTTGTATTTACTCTAAGTGCTTCATTAAATTTAGCTTGTACTTTCATTTGTTCTAGTTGTAAAAGTTTAGGTGTTAATGACTTAGATATAAGTAAGTTTGCTTTTGCATTTGCTGCTGCTTCTATAGTTACTGCATCTGCTTTACCTTGTGCTTCGATTCTTGCTTTTTGAGCCACACCTCGTGCTTCAGCAGCTCTTTTTAGTGCTTCTTGTTTTACACGCTGTACATCTTGCTCAGCTTTTTGAACCTCTTGTTTAGCGATTTGAACTCTCTCTATTTGCTCTTTTACTTTTTGTGGTAAAAGGATGTCACGAAGTTGAACTGATTGAAGTATTGCAGGAGCATTCTTAAGTGCATTAACACTATCTCTAATCCCAGCTTCTATCTCTTTTCCTAAATCATTTCTCATCTGTGTAAGTGCTTCTGCATCATACTTACCAATTACATTACGAACAACATCTCTTACAACAGGATTTATGATTTTATCTTCCCATGAAAAGCCCCAATTTGAAATAGTTTGAGCAGCAAACTGAGAATTTAATCTATACTGAACAGTAAGCTCTATAGAAACTGGTAAACTTCTTTTATCTAGTACTGTAACAGCTGGTTTTGCAACTATCCCTGAACGACCACTATTTGTTTCTATTCTAGATGCGTAGTTTATGATACGAACTTTTGTATCTACCACATATACTTTTTGAATAACTGGGATGATAAAATGAAGTCCAGGAAGTAGTGCTTGATCTTGGTACTTACCATTTGTGCTTAAAATACCTCTCTCCCCTTCTTCTATGATTGTAAAAGGTTTAGCAATAATAAGCATTGTTACAATTGCTATAAGAAAATAAACAAAACCTGCTTTGCCACCACTAAGGTTTAAGTCTATTTTTGGAAGTTCAGGGCCTTTTGGAGTATTTGAACCACCACTTGGTTTTTTATCAAATCCACCCTCGCTCTTTTTTTTGTTAAAATAATCATTCATATCTGATGCCATAAATATAATCCCTTTTTTTAATTAATCTATATAAGTTAGATAGTGCTCATACTTGGCATTTCTACCAAACACTATATCAAAGTAAGTACTTTGAATCTTCTGAGTAATCTCTCCACGACTTCCACACCCTATATCTCTAGCATCGATAACTGCTACAGGAGTAATTTCAGCTGCTGTTCCTGTTAAAAATGCTTCATCTGCTACATAAATCTCTTCTCTAGTGATACGGCGACGACTAACTGTATAGCCCATATCTTGTGCTATTTCTATAACTGTTTTTTGAGTGATAGAAGCAAGTGCATTATCACTTGGTGGAGTTATAATCTCCCCATCTTTTATCATAAAAAATGATGCTCCACTAGCTTCTGCTACATATCCTTGATCATCTAGCAAAAGTGCTTCATCATAACCACAATCTATAGCTTCAAATTTTGCCATTTGAGAGTTAAGATAGTTTGCAGTTGCTTTTGCTTTACCCATATTTGAAGTATTTGAAGGTCTTGTCATAGATACAATTTTAAGTCTGATACCTTTTCTCATGCCCTCTTCACCAAGATAAGCACCCCACTCCCAAGCAGCGATAGCAGTCTCAACTGGTGCATCTTTATGATAAAGTCCCATAACTCCATAACCTAAAAATGCAAAAGGTCTAAGATAAACATTATCACCTTTAAAATCATTTTTTCTTACAAGTTCTATCTGAGCTTCATTTAATTCTTCTACACTATAAGGTATATCAAGAAGTGTCATTTTTGCAGATTCTTTTAACCTTTTTGTGTGCTCATTTAGACGAAAAATTGCATAGCCTTTTTCTGTTTTATAAGCTTTTGTACCTTCAATTACACCGTTTCCATAGTGGATAGTATGTGTTAAAACATGCACTTTTGCATCTTCCCAAGCAACATACTCTCCATTCATCCAAATATATTTGGCTGCGTCCATAAACTCTCCATATTTTATAATTATTGCTATTTTATCTAAAATGCTATTCATCTTATATTAACCCTTAAGTTTTTTTATATATAATGTGTCTTAATAAATATTATTAAACTAAAGGGAGAAGTATTGTCACAGTATGCAGATTATAGAGATGTAGATCAAGCAGAGCTACAAAAAGATATAGATGAAATTAAAAAAACAATAGAGGTCGGGGAAGAAGATTACCAACACCTTCTTAAACTAGAAAGATGGGGACGTGGTTCTACTTTTAGTGGTTTTGCACTTATTGCAATAGTTGTTATTATGAATGCAACAAACCCAGAAATGTCAAGCTTTATGTTTTGGTTCTTTGGTATTATTGGTGCTTTACTTGTTGGTGTTGGAAATGTAGCTAGATGGGCGAACGTTGCACACCCTATACTACATGGAGCTTATGATAAAGTGGAAGGAATCCCTTATAAATATACAAAAAAAGGGTTTGCATCTGGAAAAAGAAGATGGTTAGATTGGCTTGATTGGATAAAGCCTGATGCATGGGCTTATGAGCATAATATCATGCACCATTATCACCTAGGTGAGGTTGATGATCCGGATAATGTAGAAAAAAATCTTGTATGGCTTCATGAGATGAAAATTCCAATGTTTGCTAAAAAAGCATTTATATATATTTTTTCAGCTATTTGGAAACTTACTTATTATGCACCAAATACTTTAAGAATCTTGGAAAACAAAGAAAGATTAGCAAAAGGTCAAGAGCCTACTCTTGATTATGAGCTTAGTCCATTTACAAAAAATGGTAAAGAGCTTTGGTTACAATATATTCTTCCTTATGGACTTTTCCAATTTGCTTTTTTACCTATGCTTTTCTTCCCATTTGGTTGGGATGCAGTTGTAAGTGCATTTATATTTATCGTTTTAGCTGAAGTGTTTGCAAATATGCACTCATTTTTAGTGATAGTTCCAAATCACTCAGCAGAAGACATTTATCAGTTCTCAACTCCACATAAAACTCAAGGTGAGTACTACTTAAGACAAATTATGGGAAGTGTAAATTACCATACTGGTAGTGACCTTATAGATTTCGCACATGGATTTTTAAACTATCAAGTAGAGCATCATTTATTTCCAAATATGCCACATAGTTTTTACCAAAAGATGCAACCTATAGTAAAAGATATATGTAAAAAACATAACTTAGAATATAGACAAGAAAGTGTATTTAAAAGAATTGGAATGACTATCGATTTAATGGTAGGAAAGACTAAAGTACTTAGAGTAGATGGAGTTTAAACTCCTATCTACACTAAGATTAATTAGATTATAAGAAAGCTCTATTTAACGCACAAAACAAGGCTTTTATAGATGCAGTAGCTATATCGTTATCTGCGCCTACTCCATAACATGACAGAGTTTCATCAGTTTGTAACTCCATATATGCTACTGCTTTTGCACTACTTTTATCACCACAAGAATGTTCAGCATAAGATTTTATACTAAAACTGTTTTTATACTCTTTCATAAGTGCATTTTTACAAGCATCTATAGGACCATTACCCTCACCTACTGATGTTATCTCTTTATCATTATAGTTATAACATAAAGTACATGTTGTACTTTTATTGTTTGATTTTACTGTAAAATCATTTAATGATATATGCTCTTTAACATTAAAATAGGTATCTTTAAATATATCTAAAATTTCTTCTGAACTTAGCTCTCTACCTTTTTCATCAGTTACTGCTTGAACTATCTTACCTATCTCGGGATGCATCGCTTTTGGAAGATGATAACCAAAGTTTTGCTCTAATATATATGCTACTCCACCCTTGCCAGATTGAGAATTAATTCTAATGATAGACTCATAAGTTCTACCAACATCTTCTGGGTCTATTGGTAGGTAAGGAACTTCCCAAAAGGCATCTTTTGTATTTTGTCTATGAGCTAGTCCTTTATTTATCGCATCTTGATGTGAACCAGAAAATGCAGTATATACAAGTTCACCAACATAAGGATGTCTCGGGTGTGTTGGCATCTCTGTAGCTCGTTCAACAACATCTAAAACTTCATTTACATCATAAAAATTCAGTTTTGAATCAACCCCTTGTGTTGTCATATTTAGTGCTAAGGTTATAATATCAACATTTCCTGTTCTCTCCCCATTACTAAGAAGTGTTCCCTCTACTCTATCAGCTCCAGCTAAAAGTGCTAGTTCTGTTGCAGCTATAGAAGTTCCTCTATCATTATGAGTATGTGTTGATATAATCACATTTTGACGATTATCCAAATGATTTGCCATCCATTCTATTTGGTCAGCATATATATTTGGGGTAGCCATCTCAACCGTTGAAGGAAGATTTATGATAACTTTTCTACTTGCACATATCTCCCATCTTGCAGTCACAGCATTACAAATCTCTACAGCAAATTCTAGTTCTGTACCTGTAAAGCTCTCAGGAGAATACTCTAAAAATATCTCCCCATCATGCTCTTTTTCATACTTTTTCACCAAATCAACACCATTTAAAGCAAGAGCTATAATCTCCTCTTTAGTTTTTTGAAAAACTATCTTTCTTTGAGCAACACTTGTAGAGTTATATAAGTGTACTGTAGCTTTTTTTACACCCTTAAGTGCTTCAAAAGTTTTAGCTATAAGATGTTCTCTTGCTTGAACAAGCACTTGTATAGTTACATCATCGGGGATAAGTTTATCATCTACCAAACGGCGTAAAAAATCAAATTCCACTTTAGATGCAGAGGGAAATCCAACCTCTATCTCTTTAAATCCAAGTTTTAGTAAGAGTGTAAAAAGTTCAAGTTTTTTGTTCATGTCCATTGGGTTAATAAGTGCTTGATTACCATCTCGTAAATCAACACTACACCATCTAGGAGCTTTTGTTATAACATTGTCTGGCCATTGTCTGTTTGGCAAGTCTATTTTAGGGTATGGTTTGTATTTTCCATTTGGGATACGATTCATAATGAATCCTTTAACTTGAAATTTTTAACAGCACACTCTTACGCTTACTATTAAGTTTGGAATTATATCGAATTTTGCTTTAGAGTTCTGAGAAAGATTAAAAAGTAGTTGATTATTGTAAAGTTAATGTAAAGAAATACCCCTGCAAAAGCAGGAGTATGAAGATTAACACTGATAAGTAGTTTTAAACTCGTAAGCAGTTGGACGACCTTCATCTGGCCATACATCACGCTCAAATCTGTAGTGTTGATAAGCATCGATAAACTCTTGTGTAAATACAGGTTTAAGGAAATCATTATCACCGATAAGACCTTCAACAGCTTCACGAAGAGTATGAGGCATTTGAGGAATACCTTTTTCACGAATCTCATCAAGGCTTAATTCATATAAATCTTCATCCATTGGACCAACTGGAACATCAGCATTTTTGATACCATCAAGACCAGCCATCATCATTACAGCAAATGCTAAATAAGGGCATGAAGAACTATCTGGGAATCTCATCTCAAGTCTAGTAGCAGCTTCACCTGCACCATAAGGGATACGACAAGCAGCAGAACGGTTTTTAGCAGAGTAAGTTAAGATACTTGGTGCTTCAAAACCTGGTAAAAGTCTTTTGTATGAGTTAGTTGATGGGTTAGTAAATGCACTAACAGCAGCAGCATGTTTAAAGATACCACCAGCATAGTTAATAGCCATATCTGAAAGGTTACCATATCCTCCCTCTTTATAGAAAAGGTTTTTACCATCTTTCCATAGTGATTGGTGAACATGCATACCATTACCATTATCACCAAACATTGGTTTTGGCATAAATGTAGCCGTTTTACCATTTAGATGAGCAATCATTTTGATAACATATTTGTATTTTTGAACATTATCAGCAGCACCGATGATATCAGAGTAAACTATACCAATCTCATGTTGACCTTGAGCAACTTCATGGTGACCTAAAACAACTTCAAGACCAACTTGCTCTAGTACTTGCATCATTTCAGCACGAATATCTACAGCACTATCAGTTGGTGCTACTGGGAAGTAACCACCTTTAGTTCCTGGACGGTGTCCTGTATTATACATATCTGGGTATGGGTTGTTTGAGTTCCACTCACCCTCTTCAGTATCTACTTTGTAACCAGCTTCATTGATGTTATCAACAAAAGTTACACTATCAAACATAAAGAACTCATTTTCAGGACCAAAATACGCAGCATCAGCAATACCGATAGATTCAGCATGTTTTAGTGCAGCTTTAGCGATAGAACGAGGACATCTTTCATAAGCTTGTTTTTTATAGATATCATAAACATCACAAAATACTATGATAGTTGGATCAGCAGTAAATGGATCCAAAAAAGCACTACCAACATCTGGAGTTAAAAGCATATCTGACTCATTAATCGGTTGCCATGCTTCTATAGATGAACCATCAAATGGAAGACCATTATCTAGTTGAGATGCAGTTACAGCACTCATTCTATAACTAATATGATGCCAAGCACCTTTAATATCTGTAAATCTAAAATCTACAAATTGAACATCATTCTCTTCACAAAAAGCAAAGAACTCTTCTGTATTGTTAACAAATTTTCCCATTTATTATCTCCTGAAATTTAAATTCTGATATAAGTATATCTGATTTATTGATAATCAACTCATAACAGTTGATTAAAAAATCATCATTTTCTATGTTTGTTTCATTAAGTTATATATCTTTCATATTAAGAGTGTTTTAATTTAGTTACTCTCTTATCGTATTCCTCTTTACACCCCACAAGAAATTTTCAAGATAACTATGTGTATACTTATATATATGCAAAATCACTATTTAAGGTAAAAGATGGCAAAAAAATTAGAAACAGAACTATTTGAGGTTGATGGCAAACATATAACATTAGAAGAGTTAATTAATGGCTATAAAAAATCTACTCGCACAAAAGCAAAATTAGATAAAGCAAATAAAAAAAGACTTTATGAACAAAAACTAAAACCGTACCAAGCAGAACTTATAAAATTACAAAAATATCTTGAAGAGAGTGAACAAAAGATGATAATCCTTTTTGAAGGTCGTGATGCTGCAGGAAAGGGTGGAACTATAAGAAGAGTTACTAGATACATGGATGAAAAGCATTACCGTATAGTAGCACTTGGAAAACCCACCGAGGAGCAAAAAACACAATGGTTTTATCAAAAATATATACAACATTTTCCAAGAGCTGGAGAGGTTGTACTGTTTGATAGAAGTTGGTATAACAGAGCCATGGTTGAACAGGTTTTTGGGTTTTGTTCTAAAAGAGAATATGAAGATTTTATGTGTGGTGTAAAGGGGTTTGAAAATGATTTGGTTCGACAAGGGATAATTCTTGTCAAACTTTACTATAGTGTTACAAAAGATGAACAAGCTAGGAGATTTGAAAGACGAAAAAATGACCCACTTAGACAGTGGAAACTAAGTGAGATAGATATGCAAGCTCAAGAGAAATGGGACGACTTCACCATTACTAAATACAACATGATAAAACAAACTCATTCTCATAATGCTCCATGGACCATCATCCGTTCAAACGACAAACAAAAAGCTAGATTAGAATCTTTAAAAGTTATACTAAATGCCGTTGATTATTCTGGAAGAGACCAACATTTAAATTATGCATTAGACCCAGATATAGTTATCTCTGGAGCAAGAGAGATAGAGATTATGGATGCACAAATAACAAGAACAGGTAAATTCATAGGCTAAAAAGGAGAAAAAATTGAAAAACAGAAGAAAAGAAGATAAAGAAAGAGAAAAAAACAAAAAAGAGGGTAAAGTTCAGATATGGGTAAAAGAGGAAAAAATAGCTTATGAAAAAGAGCTAGAAAAACTTCAAGTAGAGCTTTTAAAATTTCAAAACCATGTAAAAGATAAAGGTCTTAAAATACTTATGATTTTTGAGGGACGAGATGCTGCTGGAAAAGGTGGAACTATAAAGAGGATAACAGAGCATCTAAATCCAAGGGGTGCTAGAGTAGTAGCACTTGAAAAGCCAAGTGATATAGAAAGTTCTCAATGGTATTTTCAAAGATATGTAGCGCATCTACCAAGTGCAGGGGAGATAGTGTTTTTTGATAGAAGTTGGTATAACCGTTCTATGGTGGAACCTGTTATGGGGTTTTGTACAGAAAGACAACATCATAAATTTTTAAAAGATGTTCCAGAATTTGAAAAAATGATAGTAGAAGAGGGGATAAAAATCTTTAAATTTTACTTCTCTGTTTCTAAAGATGAACAAGCCAGAAGATTTAAAGCAAGAGAAAGTGACCCACTCAAACAGTACAAACTCTCCCCTGTAGATAAAGAATCACAAAAACTTTGGAACGAATACACTCTCGCCAAATTTATGATGCTTAGTGCTACTCATACAAACATAGCTCCTTGGACCATTGTTAAGAGTGATAACAAGAAAAAAGCAAGGATAAACTGCATAAAACATATACTAAATTTTGTTGAATATCCAAATAAGATTGAAGATAAAGAGATAAAAACTGATAAAGAGATAATAGTATACGGAAGAGATGAAACAATAGCAATGGAAAAGATGTTTAAATTTTCACTAAAATAAATTTTATGTCATTTTGCCATATTTTTTAGATAAAAGTAAAAATTTGTGTACTATATCTAAGATTTTAAAGGATATGGTATGAAAACTGTTCGTTGTGCTACTTATGAGGGGATGGATGCTAAAGTTATAAATGTAGAGTCTACACTTACAAAAGGTCTTCCATCTTTTAGTGTTGTGGGGATGGTCTCTGCATCTATCAGTGAAGCAAAAGAGAGAGTAAAATCTGCTCTTTTAAGTGGTGAGTTTAAATTTCCACCAAAACGCATAACCATAAATCTCGCTCCAAGTGATATAGCTAAATCAGGAAGTCAATTTGACTTAGGCATGGCAGTTTTAATAGCAATCAATGAAGAAAATGAGAAACTAAAAGAGTGGTTTGTATTTGGTGAATTAGGCTTAGACGGAAGTGTCAAGGAAAACAGACAACTATACCCACTCATACTCTCCCTTGCAAACCAAAACCTTATAAAAAAAGCTGTTGTTCCCTACTCTGCACTTGAAAAATTATCAAAAATACCAAATATTGATTTTTATGGTGTCAAAACATTAAAAGAAGCTATAGATTTACTAAATGAGAGTTCAAATCACTCTCCATCCATATCAAAGAGTGAGATAGAAGCACCATTTTATGAGATAGCAAATCAAAAATATTATTACATAAAAGAGTATGATGATGATTTTATAGATGTTAAGGGTCAAGAAGTAGCAAAAAGAGCCTCACTTATATCTGCAACTGGTTTTCATAACATCATATTTGAAGGTAGCCCAGGGTGTGGGAAAAGTATGATTTCAAAACGACTCAGATATATCTTACCACCTATGAGAGAAGATGAAATCTTAGAAATTGCAAAACTGCAAACACTTGATTTTAAAGAACCAGATTTTAAAGCAAGAAGACCCTACAGATCTCCACATAATAGTTCTACACAGGCAAGTATCTTTGGTGGAGGCAGTCAAAAAGCGATGATAGGAGAGGTGGGATTATCACATCTAGGTATACTAATGTTTGATGAACTTCCACACTTTAGCAAAAAAATACTCGAAGCCCTAAGAGAACCACTAGAAGATGCAAAGATACGAATCTCACGGGTAAATTCAAAGATAGAATATATGGCTGATTTTTTATTTGTCGGAGCGATGAATCCATGCCCGTGTGGAAACTTACTAGATGATACAAAAGAGTGTAGATGCAGTGATATAGAGATAAAAAGATATAAAAACAGGTTATCAGACCCTTTTTTAGACAGAATAGATATAAACATAGTTATGCAAAAAGTAGATGCAGAAGATAAACCAAGTTTAAGTTCAAAACAGATGCATAAAGAGGTTGTTAAAGCACATATATTTTCTAAAAGAAGAGGACAAAACTGTTTTAATGCAAAACTAAATGATTCAGAGATTCAAAAGTACTGCATCTTAAGTGATGAAGCAAAAAGTACTTTAGATATGGCTATAGAGCGTTTCTCTCTTTCATTTAGAAGTATAAAAAAGATTCAAAAAGTTGCAAGAACTATAGCTGATTTGGATGAAAATGAGATTATAAACAAAGAGCATATACTTGAAGCATTAAGCTACCGAAGAAGGGACTAAATAACTTCCCTTTTTATACTTGCTTTTAATGAAGTAAGCACTTCATAGCTTATGGTATTAGCATCTTTTGCAACTTTAGACGCATCATCAAATATAAGAATCCTATCTTCATCTGCTAAAAAGGAGCTATTATCCATAGAGATTCTACCAACTAGTTTTTTGTTTTGTGGTGTTTTATAACCCTTTGATAATATTCTTAAAAAACCATCGCCATAGCCAAAATCATAGTTTGAAACTACACTGTCTTGTGTTAATGTTTCTACTCCACCATAACCAACTCTTAGCCCTTTTTTAAGCTCTCTTGATGATATTTTATCTGCATATAATGATAAAATTGGTTCTAAATCATCCATACATCCATATATAGCTATGCCTACCCTTACCATAGATTCATCTTCATCAAAACCATTGCATCTAAATGTGGATGCAGAGTTTGCAGAGTGAAACCTCAACTCTCCAAAACCAAACTTTTCAGATAACTCTTTAGCTCTTTTTTTAACCTCTTTAAAATTTTCATTTTGCCAAAACCATTCACTTGTAAGCTCATCAGCACTTCTATGATGTGTGAAAACTGCTTCTAAAATAAGATTTGATTTTTTAATTTTATCAAATGCTTCTTCTAATTCATCTATAGATATACCATTTCTATGCATACCTGTATCTACTTTTAACTCTACTAAAGTACCTTTTGCAAATTTTTCTATGCTTTTAATATCATTTATAGTGTATCTAATTTTTTTAGATGCAGTGGTTGATATAGCATTTAAGACAAGTATATATTTAAAATAATCTTCTATCTTTAAAGCTTCATCATTTGTACGAACGATTGCCTTTGTTATACCATACTCTTTTGCCATAGATGCAATCTCAAAAAGTCCATGCCCATAAGCATTATCTTTTAGCACCACTGCTATTTTATCTACGCTTTTGGTTTTGTTTGCGATAATGTCAAGGTTGTTAAAAAAACGGTTTTTATCTAAAGTTATATAAGCCATAAAGGAATTATACACTATGAAATGTTTAATCGCAGAGTTTGAGGAGCAAAGTTTTACTCAAATCATATTTCCTCATAAAGATACAGACTGGAGAGATTATCTGCTAGATGCACAAAAAAACTTTATAGAGATTATCAATGCCATCATAAAGTATCAAAAATGTTTAGTGGTTTGTGATGATGTAGATAGTGTAAAAAAACATTTCAAAGATGATAAAAATCTCTTTTTTGTGGAATATAAAACTGATGATACTTGGGCTAGGGACTGTTCTTGTTTGTGTGTTAAAAACGCTGATAAAGTTGAACTTTTAGACTTTAAGTTTAATGCTTGGGGTGGTAAGTTTGATGCACAAAAAGATGATGCTATGAGTAAAAACATCTCAAAACACTACTCCATAAAACCAAAAAGTATAGACTTTATCTTAGAGGGTGGTGGGATTGAGAGTAATGGAGCTGGTACTTTACTCACAACAAGTTCGTGTATGTTAAATAAAAATCGCAATAAAAACTTAACCAAAAAAGAGTTAGATGCAGTGCTAAAAGACTGCTTTAGTGCAAAAGATATACTCTACCTAGAGCATGGGTATCTCGCAGGGGACGATACAGATTCACACATAGATACACTTGTAAGGTTTGTAGATGAAAAAACACTTATGTATGTTAGATGCAATGATATAAATGATGAACACTATAGAGCATTAAAACTTATGGAAGATGAGTTAAAAAGCATTGCATCTAAATATGATTTTAGACTTATTGCCCTACCTATGACAGATGCACTATATGATAAAAATGAAAGGCTACCAGCTACTTATGCGAACTTTTTGTTTGTAAATGGTGCTATCTTAGTTCCCACTTATGGGGTAAAACAAGATGTAGAGGCGTTAGAGATTTTTAGAAAAACTTTTAGATGCAGTGATATTGTTGGCATTGATTGTCAAACGCTCATAAAGCAACACGGTTCACTTCACTGTGTTACTATGAACTTTGCTTGTGGTGTTGGAATCGTTATCTAAAATCGCCATACCACTCATAATAAGGTAAGTTGCCAAAGCAAAACCTAAACTAATCAAAACAACTCTTTTTATCTTTTCTATTTTACTCATGGTGTGATTTTATCAAAACTCAACTGAAAAATTAACACTTTTGTAACATTAATTTAATATCATCTACTAATTTAAAATTTTAAGGTAGTTGATATGAAAAAAACAATCACATTGTCTTTGATAGCCGTTGCTTCACTTTATGCAGCAGATGTTGAACTCTCTTCAGTTGGCGTAGAGTCAACAGTTATAACTGAAGTTAGCCAAAACGCTCAAACTTCAGCAGATTTATCACAAGCACTAAGTTCTAGTGTTCCTAGTATAGAGATGAATCGTCGTAGTGGTATAGCAAATGACATATATATCCGTGGTCAAAAAAGAGATAATATCTCTGTAGAAGTTGATGGTACAAAAGTGTGTGGTGCTTGTCCAAACAGGATGGATCCACCAGTATCTCACATCTTAGCGTCTCAAATCGATGAAGTACAAGTTATCGAAGGTCCTTATGATGTTGAAACATTTGGAACTATGAGTGGTGGGGTTAAAATAAAAACCAAACAACCTAAAAAAGATTTAAGTGGCTCTGTTGATTTTGGCTATGGTAGTTGGAACTACTTAAAAGTTGGTGCTACTGTTAGTGGGGGTAACGATACTATCAGAGTTCTTATCAGTGGTTCAAGAGAGTCAAGTGATCAGTATAAAGATGGTAATGGGGACACAATGGCTCAGCAGGTTAAAAACTATGCACTTGCAAATCCTACAGATGCTATTGCTAAAGGTGCTCAATATCAACCAACTTATGAAGATATGAAAGCATATACTAAGAGTTCTTTGATGACAAAAGCATTTATAAATGTAACGCAAGACCAAGAACTTCGTCTTAGTTATACACTAAACAGAAGTGATGATGTTCTTTATCCAAATTCAAAAATGGATGCTTTATATGATGATTCAAATATATACTCTATAGGATATAAAATTAAAAATATTAGTGATATATATAAGAATGTAGATTTACAATACTACTATTCAGATGTTGATCATCCAATGGGTACTGATTATAGAAAATCTTCAGCATCAGGTACTGTTATAGTTAGCCAACTAAAAACAACTATGAGTGGGTTAAAACTGAAAAACAATTTTGATGTAAATGAATATAAGATACTTATAGGCCTTGATAGCAGTAAAAGAACTTGGGACGGATACTATTATAAAAATGGTGAATTAACTTTACCTGCAAAGAAAAGTATAGATAACTCTGTAACTAGAAATACTGCAATATTTACAAAAATCAATAAAGAATTTGGTGCTTTAAATGTAAGTATAGGAGCTAGATATGATTCTACAACTATAGATTCTGATGAAGCAGGTTACAGTTCTAGAGATTTTGATGCTTTTGGTGCAAACATTTTCACTTCATATAATCTAAATGAAGAAAATAGAATCTTTATAGGTTTTGGTCAAGCTTCAAGAGTTCCAGATGCAAGAGAGTTATTTTGGAGAAGTTCAAAAAATACTCAAGGTGGAACACCTACACTAAATAAAACTACAAATCAACAAGTAGATTTTGGATATGAATTAAAATCTGATATGTTTGAGCTAAAGATAAAAGGTTTTTACTCAATGCTAGAGGATTATATTTATTATCATAAAGGGTTACCAAAAAATAACTTTGAAAACATAGATGCAACTATATATGGAGCAGAACTTAGTGCTTCTATATATGCAACTGATGATATCACTGTAGATATGGGATTATCTTACAAAAAAGGTGAAAAAGACCATGCTCTAGCAGGACAGACTGATACAGATTTAGCAGATATCACACCACTTAGAGGTAATTTGGCTCTTAACTACGAGTATATGAAAGACTCTTTAGCAACATTAGAATTTCAAGCATCTGATAGATGGAGTGATGTAGATTCAGATAATGGCGAACAGGAGTTAGCTGGTTGGGGTGTACTTAACTTTAAAGTAAAACATAGCTTTAACAAAAACTTTAACTTTACTTTTGGTGTTAACAACCTCTTAGATAAAACTTATACACTTAGTAATACATATGCTGACTTGACACTTATAACTGCTGGTGGAGACGATGTTATGCTTATGAATGAACCAGGGAGATATGTTTATACAAACCTAAACTTTAAATTTTAATCTTCCTTCTAAATGTTAGCCTCTACAATAGAGCGCTAACACTTCACTTACACTCTTAGAATAGAATTCTGCAAATATACAGGAGAAAAACAATGAAAAAATTACTAATAAGTTCATCAATAGTAGCATCAATGCTACTAATAGGATGTGGAAGTAGCGAAGATGTAGTTACACCTGGTGCTACTGCATCTAGTGAAACTTCAGGGCAACTTGTAGATAGTTACTTAGAAAATATTGATTATAGATGTGGAGATTTTGAAAAGACTCATACTACACATACTACAGATGCAAATGGTACTTTTAAATGTACACAACTACCTGTTAAGTTTTATATCGGTGGTTTAAAATTAGGTGAGCTTAGTGCATATACACCAGATAAGCAAGTTTTTCCACAAGACTTAGTAGGTGTTCCAAGAGATACATATAATGATGAAGTTATAGCTATGGCTAGATTTATGCAAAGTTGTGATGAAGATGGTAACCCTGCAAATGGTATAAAAATCAAACAAAATATAAAAGAACAACTAGAAAATCTAGTAGCTGATTTTAATTCAAGTAATTTAGCTTCTTATGCAACTCAACTAGGAATAAACTTAGTTAGTGAAAGCAATGCTACAGAACATTTAACACAAACAACAGAGTTTGTTGATGCAGTAAATAATGCACCTAGAGTACCTAGTGCTGTTCAAGAAGCACTTCTTACACCACGTTCTACATTAACACAAGAAGCAAAAGATACACTTTCTTATATGATTAACGAAGAGAGACTTGCTTATGATGTATACAATAAATTATATGAAAGTTATCCAGCTCAAAAAACACTTGATACTATAGCTTCAAAATCTGAATATACACATATCTCTATAGTACAACTTTTAGCTAAAAAATATATAACTACTCCTAGCGAATTTACTAATACAGACTTACCTGCAGTTGATTATGATACTAATATAACAGATATAGAAGCAGGAAAATACGATATAAGCGCTATTCAAGACCTTTATAATACACTTATAGCAAAAGGTACTGCTTCTGAACAAGATGCACTAGAAGTTGCTTGTATGGTTGAAGTAACAGACATAAATGATCTTTTAGAAGAAATAGAGATAGCAAAAGACTCTAATGCCTCTGATGTTGTAACTGCTTTTGAATTTTTAAGAGATGGAAGCTACACTCACTATTGGGCATTTGATAGAGCATTAAAAGCTATGGGCGTAACTGATGGTTGTTGTGTTCTTGGAACATTAGATAATGTAAACTATTGTCACGATGAGTATCCAGAAGTTATTCAATATAATGAAGGTCAAGGTGAAGAAGGTTCTGGAAATGGCTCTGGAAATGGTTCTGGAAATGGTTCTGGAAATGGTTCTAATTCTTAAATAATATACTAACAATATTAGAAGAGTAGAAATTTCTACTCTTCTATCTCGCAATTATTTATAACTTTTATGTAATCGATATGTAATCAAAAAGTTCTATACTTACACAAACAAAAAAGGATTACACAACATGAAAAAAATCGTTTTATCTACTCTAACAGCTTTAACACTTAGTACAGTTGCTTTATCTGCAAGTGATATTCAACTTTATACAGATGCAAATGGTCAAGTATTTACAAAACCTGCAGAGGGTCGTACACTACTTGAAGCTCCTAAACATAAGACTTCTTGGTTTTCACACGCAGATAAACTAAAGTTTAGTTCACTTGCTTATGCCGGTTATAAATATACAAACTATAAACAAGACAATAAACCTCAAGATTCAAAATTTGAATTGCGTCGTGCTTATTTTCAAGTAAAAGCATATCTTTTAGATGACCCTAAAAGTTACTATCGTATTACACTAGATGCAACAACACACAATAATGATGATGCAGCTTCAGGTAATGAATACCAAGCAGTAATAGTAAAATATGCTTATCTTTACTTAAATAACATCTTACCTAATACTGGTGTTGAGTTAGGTCAAGTACACCGTCCATGGATAGACTATGAAGAGCATAACTCATGGTTTCATAGAAGTATTCAAAAAGTATTTGTAGAGGATCATAACTCTGCACACTTAACAAATTCAGCTGATTTAGGTGTAAACTTTAAAACAAAAACTAAGTACTTTGATAGTGAAATAGGTATCTTTCAAGGTGAAGGTTATCATGATTCACAAGTGAGTAATGGTATGAGTCTTGAGTGGAGAGCAACAGCTCATATACTTGGTGTAAATGGCAAAGATAAAGCAACAAGTAAAACTTATTGGGATGTTTCATTTTTTGGTCAATATAATATGAAACATAAAAAAGAAACTATAGCTGGTCAAACTAAATATAGTGATTTGGTATTTGGTGGTTTACATACTGTTTATAACACCCCATCATTTCAAATAGCTGCTCAATATGTTAAATCGCTTGATACAGCAGATAATAGTACTTATATATCAGCACAAGCTGGTTCAGGTTACAATGCCCATGCTATAGGTCGTTTTGGTTCAGATTATCAGTACAGTGTTATAGCTCGTTATGATACTTGGACAAAAGATAAACTAAACTCTGTTGATGAACTAGACCAATCAACTACAACTTTAGGTTTTGCATGGAAGCAAAACAAAAATCTTACATGGTTAGCTAATGTAGAAATTAAAAATAACGAAGAGGCTTTTGGTAGTGTAGATACAGAAGATAGTACTTCTGCACTTATCACAGCACAAGTAGAATTTTAAAAAAGACTTCATTCTCCTTTTTTAATAATCAAGGGTGCTTCTTGACAAAGCACCCTGTTAAATAATAAAAAATATAACTACTCCTACAACTGCTAAAATCATCATAGCTGGTGATATATCTTTAATTTTTCCCATAAAAAAGTTTGTCAATACATACACTAAAGCACCCAACAATAAGCCATTTGTAATAGAGTAAGACAAAGGCATACCTAATACTATAAAAAATGTAGCATATTTTACAGCTTCATCATCATAATTTATATTTTTTAGCTCACTAAACATCATCAAACCTATAACTATAAGTATGGGATAGATAGCATTTGTTGGAATAGACTTAAAAAATGGTAATAAAAATAAAGGCAAAATAAACAACAAACCAGTTACAACTGCACTAAGACCAGTTCTTCCACCCTCTTCTACCCCAGCAGCACTCTCTATAAAAGATGTTGTACTTGTAACTCCTACTAAACCACTAGCAACTGTAGCCATTGCGTCTGCTTCTATAGTTTTTTGAAGTGCTATAGAGTCTTTTTCTTTAAAAAGATTTGCTCTCATACCAACACCAGCTAATGTACCTAAAGTATCAAATAAATCAGTTACTAAAAAGATTAAAATAACAGGTAACATAGATAAAGTAAAAGCAGATGCTATATCAAGTTCAAATGCTATAGGTGCGATAGATGCAGGAAGTGAAAAAAGCTCTTTAGGCATAGGTTCTATACCACTAAACCATGCAAAAATAGTTGTTAAAATGATAGAGAGCATAAAAGCAGCTTTGAATTTTTTTATACTAAAAAAGATAGCTAAAACTAAACCAAGTAAAGCCAAAAGAACATGAGTATCGTGTAAATCCCCAAGTTTAACTAAGGTTGCTTGTGAATCTACTATAATTTTTGTTTGTTCTAACCCTATAAAAGCTATAAAAGCCCCTATACCAGCACTAACAGCTCGTTTTATATCCAAAGGTATAGTTTCTATAAGCCACCTACGAACAGGTGTAACACTTATAGCTACATATAAAATACCTGAGATAAAAACCACCCCTAAAGCACTCTGCCATGGTATTCCCATACCTTTAACCAGACCAAAACTAAAGTAAGCATTTAATCCCATACCAACACTCATAGCAATAGGTGTATTTGAGTAAAGACCATTTAAAATAGATGCAAAAATACTCATAAGTATAGTAGCAGTTATAAGTGCATCATAAGGCATACCAGAAGCACTAAGTATGGCAGCATTTACAGGGACTATATATAACATAGCCATAAAAGTTGTACTTCCAGCTATGAGTTCTGTTTTGATATTTGTAGAATTCTTTTCAAGTTTAAAAAAATCCATCATAAATCCTTTATATCATAGCACTAACTAGTTATTTATATATCTACAGCTTCATATCCACCAGTTAGAACTTCTGGGTTTTGTACACCATAAATTTTATACAACATAGATGCAATACTTATAGGTTCAAATTCATATGTTCCTGATTTTGGTTTTAGATAGAGTCTATTTATAGCACCTACATCATCTAAAACAGTTTCCCCAACTACACCTTTGTGAGTAAAATAATCTTTCCCACCTAAGACATAAAGGTTTTGTAAATTTCCATGATCCCAACCAAAAGCAGAATTAAGATTTACATTTCTTCCAAAATCACTAAATACGACAATATTAATTTTATTGTCTTTGTTTAAAGCTTTTAGGTGTGCCATAGCTGATTTTAATGTTGCAAAAAGTTCATCCATCCTCGTTACATAGTTTCTTGCATCATCATGGTCATCCCAACCACCCATACCACTAGTACTTAAAGTGACTATTTTTGTATCTTTGTTACCATCTAAAATCTTAATAGCACCTTCTACTCTCTTTGCAAAATCACTAGTTGAGGGATAAGCATCTTCACCTAAATCTGGAGTAGTCGCACTAGATAATGTATCTACAAAATCACTAAGAGCAGATCTTTTATCAAAAGCACTCTTGATTTTTTGATTTGTATTATAACCCTGAGCTAAATTAGTCATAGTTGCATCCACCTTTGGGATATAATTATGGTAAGTGTCAGGATTTTCTTCTCTTTCTTCTCTCGAATAATCTGCCCAATTAAACCATCTTCTTTCATATGGATTATTAAAACTAGCATCAAAACCAACAGGTTTCAAATAAGCATCCAATGGTTTATCACCCTGTGCATAAAATTCACTATCTCCATCTAAAGTAACAAAAGGCATCATAGTATTTTCATCTATAACACCATTATAAGATAAAATCTTAGCTATATTTGTAATCATTCCTGCAGTATTATCATTAAAACTACCCTTTTGATTTTGTGATATACAAATACCATGTGCTTTATTGTTCGTTTCTTCTCTTATTTTTGAATAGCAACATCTAAAAAGTGTCAAATCACTACTAGAAATCATGCTCTCCATATATGCTCCACCAGCTTCTTGCCAACAACCATTTGTAGTTTTTGTCAAACCTCTAAAATAATTATAATCACTTTGTGAAACAGCATTTATATCTTCTAAATTTGTTAGATTTCCACCAAGTTGACTAGCTCCACCATATAAAAAAACAATCACAGTTTGTGCTTGATTAGTTTCATATATATCTTTTGAAAAATTTACTTTACTCATATCTATATCAGATGCGCTAGAATTACTTTCAAAAAGTAAACAAAAACTTGCTACAGCTGATAATTTTATAAAACCTCTTCTTTTCATACTATTTTACCTTTTGTTGCAAATATAATGTATCTAATCTTGTTATATAATCAAGAACTAAATAAGTAACATTTCTCTTAGAAGAATCTTTATACTTATCGTCCCTTACTAAGTTGAATTCTCCAAGAAGTTCTTCATTTCCATCATCATTTATTTTTACCATGTGTGCTTTAAACATATCAAGTTCAGCTTTTTTCACATCTCTTGCAATTGTTGAATTAAACAAATACTTAATCATAGATTCTAAACTTTTTATAGGTTCTGAAGCATCACTAAGAAAATTTGTATCATCTATATATATATCACTCCAACCTTGTCTATCCCATCTTTCATATTTGTTTACACTACTACTATTTGAATGCCTTATCATCATCTCTTCTCTGATTGTTTTATGATAAACAGCAAACGATAATGTATCTAATGGTACTCTTGTTAATTTACCAAGTTTATACTTCATAGATGCTTGATGCATATCATCAAGAGCTCTTTTAAAGTTATAGATTGTCCTTGTGTTATGTAAAAAGTGTACTTTTTTAGCCAAAGAAAAGTAAGTTTCCTCTGCACTTTTTGGTCTCGTAGTATAAAGAAGATACTCTTTTGAAAAAACGATTTGAAGAAGTACATCTTGCCATGTTTCTGGTTTACTTGATACTATAGAATTTTTTATTTGTATGATTTTATCTTCTGTAGAATCTTCAAAGAAAAAACGCACCAACCTCTCAACTGAGCCATTTATAAAACTATCTGATTTTACAAGTTCTCTATAAAAATCATCCCCATTATATATAGTAGTTCCAAAAAGCTTTAACGGCTCAGTATTTTCATTTAAACCTATAATTAATGTATCATTATCTCTATCTAATTTCCAGTTTTGCAAAGCTTTACCAGCTATAGGAACATGAGTGTCATCTGTATCGAGTGTATATATCTCAAGCATCTCACGCCCATTATCTTCAGGACTTCTAAAGCGTCTCCAATTATCTTCACTCATCATATGAAGGTATGTTATATAACGCATCCCACCCTCATCTTCTAAAAGATTTACAAGTCTGTTATATACTCTAGCTATATTTGGATTGTGAGAAGAGTCAAGTTCATAAGCTGGTGAAAACATTATAGTTTGGGTTAGTATATATGCTATCCAATTATTTAGATAGTAGTTATCTAACTCTTTAAAAGCGTAAAATCTTGCTAAAATATCTGTAGCTTCTTGTTGAGTAGTTACATATCTTATAAATTTATTTTCATCTGTTATGTAGTTTTCTATCCATTCTCTTTGTTTACTTTTTTGATATAAAGATTTAAAAGTATCACTGATGAAACGACCCGTACTTATCTTTTGTTTTAGAGTTTTGAAATCATAAGCAAAAAAGAGTGTACTTAAAAGTTTATCTGCAACTAAAAGTTTTTGTGAATCTTTTAAAGCATTAAAATCACTGTCGTCCAAGGCATCTAGTTTATAACTAGTTGATGGCATATCTTTTACAAAAAAACTAAGCCCCTTGTAATCTAAAGTATATTTTGAATCTTCTACAACAGAGGTTGGAGCAACAGAATCACCACCACCTCCACATCCACCAAAAAAAACTACAACTAAAATGAGTAATGATAATAACTTTTTCATAATAATCACACTACCCTAATCATAACAGGCTTAGAATTTACAAACTCTAGCTCTTCTATCTCAGACATCATGTTTTGTATATCTTTTTCAAGTGCTATATGTGTAGATATAAGAAGATTTGCTGATGTTTCAGATGATGGTCTTTGAAGCATAGTTTCTACTGATATATTATTTTTTTCAAAGATTTTAGTAACACGAGCCAAAACTCCTGCTCTATCAGATACATTTATACGAAGATAATATTTTGAGTTTATATCTTGTGTTGGTTTTAGTGTGAGTTTACCCTCCATCGCTCTATCAAATCCCAGCATTGGAGTTGACTTACCACTTCTTGCTATATCTATGATATTTGCAACAACAGCAGATGCAGTTGCATCTCCACCAGCACCAGCACCATAGTAAAGAGTCTCCCCAACTTTATCGCCAACAACACTGATGCCGTTCATAACACCATCTATCTTAGCTATCATCTCATCTTTTGATATTAAACAAGCATGAACTCTAAGCTCAACCTCATTTCCATCTTTTTTAGCGATTCCTAAAAGTTTTATGGCATATCCAAACTCTTTAGCAAATGCTATATCTTCTTGAGTAACATTCTCTATGCCCTCTATGAGGATATCTTCAGGTTTTGCATCTATCCCATAAGCGATAGAAGCTAGTATAAGAAGTTTATGTGCTGCATCATACCCACCAACATCAAAAGATGGATCAGCTTCTGCATAACCCAAATCTTGAGCTTCTTTTAGTATAGTATCATAAGCAACACCCTCATCACTCATTTTTGTCATCATATAGTTACAAGTACCATTCATAATCCCAACTATAGATTCTATATGATTTGCACTAAGACCATCACGAAGAGCATTGATGATAGGAATCCCACCAGCTACACTTGCCTCATACTCAAAAGCTATATCTTTTGCCATATCTTGAAGTTCATAACGATGGTATGCAAGAAGTGCTTTGTTTGCAGTTACAACTGCTTTACCTGAGCTTAGTGCTTTTTTTACAACTTCAAAAGCCTCATCAACTCCACCCATAAGTTCTACAACTATATCTATCTCATCATCATTTAGTACATCATCTACATTATCTGTTATGATGATGTCCAAACCTCTATCTTTTGCAAGGTTTTTAACAACTCCACTCTTTACAACTATCTCACGACCTGCTCTTGCACTTATCACATCTGCATTATCTTTAAGTATCTGAGCTACACTTGTTCCAACAGTTCCAACACCTATGATTCCAATTTTTAACATTATTTTACTTCCTCATCTCTAAACTGCTTTAAGAACTCTTTTATGTTTCTTGCAGCTTGACGGATACGATTGTCATTTTCTATGAGTGCTATACGAACATAATTCTCCCCATAAGCACCAAAACCTATCCCCGGAGCTACTGCTACACCAGCTTCAGTTAAAAGTCTTTTTGAAAACTCTAAACTACCTAAGTGTTGAGCTTCTTTTGGTATCTCTGCCCATACAAACATACTTGCTTGATTTTTTCTTATATGCCACCCTGCTCTATCAAACGCTTCTATTAAGATACCTTGACGATGGTCATACTTAGCTGTTATATCTCTAACACATTGTTGATCACCATTTAGTGCTACTGTTGCAGCAACCTGAATAGGTGTGAACATCCCATAATCAAGCCACGATTTTATCTTTTGCAAAGCACCTATGAGTTTTTTGTTTCCAACAAAAAAGCCAACTCTCCAACCTGCCATATTGTAACTTTTTGAGAGAGTAAAAGACTCAACTGCTACATCTTTAGCACCATCAACACTCATGATAGAAGGGGTTACATAACCATCAAAAGTTATATCTCCATAAGCTATGTCACTTATGATATAAAATCTTTTCTCTTTTGCCATAGCAACAAGACGAATATAAAAATCTTGTGTTACTGTCGCTGTTGTTGGGTTGTGAGGGAAATTAACCAAAACATATTTTGGTTTAGGAGAACTCTCTTTAAAAACTCTCTGTAAGTCTTCAAAAAATTTATCTTCATTTACTTTATAATCTTCATCAAACTCTATACCAAATTTTACAACATTACCACCAGCAAGTATAAAAGAAAATTCGTGAATAGGGTAAGTTGGGTCTGGAACAACTGCAACATCCCCAGGGTTTGTGATAGCATAAGTGAGGTGTGCATATCCCTCTTTACTCCCCATAGTAGCCACACACTCTGTCATTGGGTCTAAATCACAATCATATCTGCGTTTATACCAATCAGATATAGCCATAAGGAGTTTTGGGATACCTTTAGATACAGAATATCCATGAGTTTTTGTTTTATTGGCTGATTCTACTAGTTTTGCACGGATATGTTCTGGAGTATCCCCATCAGGGTTACCCATAGAAAAATCTATAACATCAGCTCCAGCTCTACGCTGTGCCATTTTTAGCTCATTTACCTCAGCAAAAACATACTTAGGTAATCTCTCAACTCTATTAAATTTAAACTCATCAAACATTTTAATATCCTATAAAATAATTGATGTTATTTTAGCGAAAAATGTTTAGGATAAGATAATATTACCTTGATGCAGTTGGGATAAGAGTCAAATCATCTCTTAAATTTTTAAGTGTATATAAATCTGAAATTTTCATATAGTAAACATCATCTTCAAACTCAAGACGAAGATTAGAGCTTTTTTTATCTATTTTTAACACATTAAGCAAGTTTAATGATTTATCAAAGTATGAGATATAAGGGTGCCAACTATTTCGTATAGATGATGAAATATATGCTTTTTTTATCTCAGACACATCTACCCATTTTGCATATAAAGACCTTTTAAGTTTCAGTTTTACACCACGACGAAGTCTTTTGATATTTAAGATGCTATCACTTATATCTATATCATATGTCCATTTTGCAGCACCCTGTCTAGTTATATTTACAATCTCACAAAGGTTTTTGTTTAATTCCCCTTCTAATTTCATAGGGTTTATAATATTTTTTGATTTTAAAGACAAGGTCCAGCTAAAACCATCTTCACTAAATAGTGACTCTTTAGTAGTGTATC
>JAADDU010000151.1 GCA_013153755.1 Campylobacterota bacterium
GTTTTAGCTTTTGGTTAAAAAGATGAAAGAGAGCAAGTGTTATATAAGCATCTTCAGAAGCATATTTACAAGCATCTTCTAGCTCAACACTTGCAAAAGTTTCCCCTTTTTTAACTGTATCTTTAAATGAGAGCATCTTATGATTTAGTAGTTTATCTGCAAGTTTATCTAGTCCTAATGCACTCTCAGGGTTTATAAGCCATGCTAAAATCATACTATCTGCATATATATTTAGCTCATTAGTTTGTAAAAATCTGCTAACAAAGTGTAAATCAAACTTTATGTTATGTCCAACCACTTTTGAGTCAAAGATTTTTCTTATGCCATCTTTTGCATCCTCTGCATCTATTTGCTCCCCAACTCCTAGGTAGAAGTGTGCAAATGGTACATAAAAGGCTTCCTCTTTATCAAAACAAAAACTAAAACCAACAAGCTTGTCATTTTCATAATCAAGCCCCGTTGTTTCAGTATCAAAAGCTACAACAGTATCTGGAGTTAGTTTACTTAAAACTTTGTTTAACTCTTTTGTATCTGTTATGAGTGTAGGTTTAAACTCTATATTTTGATTTTGTATATCTTGTTGGACTTTAGCTATAGAGTTTTCTTGTTTATTTTGAGATACCATATTTTTAGCATGTAAAACTCTTAAAATCGCATTTTGTTCATACTTTACAAGCTCATCATATATGTTTAAAAATGGGTTTTCTACATCCATCTTATACTCTTCAAAATCAAACTCATCAAACAAGTCATCTTTGAGTGTTACAAGCTGTTTTGACATATAGGCTTCATCTTTTGAGGCTATGAGTTTCTTTTGGTTTGCACCTTTTATGCTTTGGAGGTTGTTATAAATGTTATCTAAATCTCCGTACTCACTTAAAAGCTTTTGTGCTCCAACTTTTCCTATCCCCTTAACACCAGGGACATTATCTGCACTATCTCCCAAGATGGACTGATAGTCTATGAACTGTTTAGGAGTAACACCATACTTCTCAAAACAAGCTTCTTCATCCATACTTTTTCTTTTTATCGCATCTACTACAACTACATTACTATCATCTATGAGTTGATAAAGGTCTTTGTCGTGTGATACAACCCTAACTTTAAACCCTTTTTCTTTTGCTTTTTTTACAACTGAAGCTATCATATCATCAGCTTCATAACCCTCCATCCCTAGAGTTTTATAACCCATCTTATCTATCCACTCTATAGCGATGGGAAGTTGCATAGTTAGCTCTGGTGGTGGAGCTTGACGGTTGGCTTTGTAGTTTGAGTCTATCTCATTTCTAAATGTATCGCCTTTTGTATCTATGGCAAAGATGATATAGTCACTATCATGCTCTTTTTGTAAGGTAGATATAAAGTTTGTAAAACCAGTAAGAAGCCCAGTTGGAAAACCATCTTTTGTTTTTAGATGCTGAGGAAGGGCATAAAAACTACGAAAAAAAAAGCCAAAAGTATCTATGATAGTGAGAGTTTTACTCATCTATATGATGTCCAGTATATCATCTATACAATCTTCAAGGATTTCATGGTCATATCCAGCATCACGAGCTTTTTTTAGTGCAATGTTTATAGCTACTTCAGATAAAGGTTTGTTAACAGGAATAGCTGTTTTTATGATATTTAAAATAGTTGAGTACTCTTTGATGTTATCTGGTGCAGATGTAGGGTTGTCAGCATATTTAATCATATCTATAAAGTCACTATCAAAACCCCAATGCTCAAAAACTAAAGCAGTTACGGATGAACTTGTTACTTCTACATAGGATTTTTCTACTAGTGCTATGTTGTTACTCATCTCGATTTCAGATGCAAAAGTTATAGTTTCATCTTCTTGAATGATGTAATTAGCTATGAGAATCTTACCAGTTTCTTGTAGTAGGGTAGCAAGGTATAATTTATCTACTTTTTGTTTATCTATTTTTTTAAACCATTTAAATACTAAAGAAGCTTGAAGAGATGAAATCTCAGCAAACTTTTCTGATGTGATTCCATAAGGTTGCATATCTACATTTAAAAGATTTTTAACAGAGTTACCAATAACAACAGAGCGAGTCATACTCATACCAAAAAGACTCACTGCTTGAGAAGCATTTTTTATCTCTTTTGAAAAGCCATATAGAGGAGAGTTTGCAGCTTTTAGTAAGTTTGCTATTATCATAGGATCTTTTTCTATAACTTTAGCTAAGTCTGCTATGCAAGAATCTGGGTTAGCATATACTTTATTTACATCTATGATAGTTTTAGATAATGGTGGGAGTGATTTTATACTCTCGATGATAGAGCGTTTCATGATATATAAGCCTTTTTTTAGACTTATTATATCAAAATAGTTTTAACCATGACAATCTCTAAGTGTTTTATGTGGATTTGATATATATGTGTAGCCATTATAAATGGTATATGCCCCATATAACATAACTGCAATAGAAGCAAGACTTATCATCATATTTCTAAAGCTTGTTGCAGATGTTAGAGTTGCTAAAAAACCAAGACCAAACATAGCAGGAATCGTGCTTAAACCAAAAACTAACATAACTAGAGCACCATAAAGAGGACTTGCTGTACTTGCTGCTGTGATAGCAAAAAAGTAAACAAAACCACATGGTAAAAGTCCATTTAACATACCTAATAGGAAAAAACTAAAGTTTGATTTTGAATTTAAAACACTTTTAAATGTATTTTTATATAAAGGTGAAGATGAAAAGCTGTGTTCTATGATAGTTAAGAATTTTATTTTACCCATAAGTGAAAGACCTGCTAAAACCATGATAATTCCAGCAACTATAAGAAGTGTTCCATTAGCATTGTTACTAAAAGTGATAACACCACCTAAAGCACCAAATATAGCACCAAGTAAAGAGTAGGTAAAAACTCTACCAAAAGAGTAGAGTAGGTGGGCTATACCTTGAGAAACTTTAGAACTTTGAGGCTCTATTTTTATAGTTGAATATGCTAAAACTATACCACCACACATACCGATACAGTGACCAAATGATCCTAAAAATGCTATGGTTATGATTGTAATTATATTTACTGTTTCCATTATTTTATGATTATTCCACAAGTTAATTTATTTGAGCTGGTATTTGTATCCCATAGGTTTGAGTTTGAAAGTTTTATGGAAGAATAGCTTGTTCCTATAGATAAATATAGACAATAGTCCCCATCTTTTACATCTTTTAATACTATACTCTTTTTTATGCTATTTATCTCATTAGGATAAAATGTTCTTAAATCAATATTTTCTTGAGGAAATTTATATGTATTGTTTGTATCTTTAAGTATAAAAGTTAAGTTTGAGTCTATATATGGTGCACTAAATCCTTTGTTTGTTATAACAAGATCAAGGTTTAGGTTATCTTCATTATGGTCTATAGCTAAAGTTGATGCTACAAGTCTATACCCAAGGTTGTTTTTTATCTCATCATAGCATCCATTATCTTTCCAACCTTGTATAACTTCTTCTTTGTAAACATCATTTAAAAAAGAGTAGTTTAATCTTTTTAATTCTATTAAACTAGTTGCACAGTTTGTAAATTCTTGATTTTCCATACAAGTTTCACCACCTACTGGAGAAAATCTAGAATCATTTTCAACATAACTTTTCCAAAAGTCTATATCTGCACTTTCATAAGTACCATAATCTGTACTACTTGATAAAAGACAGTCGTTATGATGACCTAATTTAGCTTTCATATCTTGTGTATATGCTATCTCTTTAGTAATTTCTGCTTTACTTGTTGTATCTCCGTATTCTTTATAATCACCATAAAGGAGTTCTTTTTCCATAGGGTATCTAATCTGTATATATTTATCTGGAAAGATTTCTAAGAGTTTTTCTAGTATCTTTTTTCTGTTTTGGATATAGTCTGGATCGCTTTCTTCAAAATCACCAGTAAAGGAGTGCCATTCACCCCAAGCACCAATTACACCTGCTTGTATAACTGATATAATCTCTTTATGCTCTTGTAAGATAGGTTTTAGTTGATCTAAATGAGATAATGCTATGTCTAAAGATGGATCATCTCCATCTGAAGAATCTCTATAAATTATCCTAAGTATAAGTTTTACGCCTAAATCTTCTGCTTCTTTAAGGTGTTTAACTATTGTATCTTTAGTATCATCTGGTATGGTTTGAGTAGTTACATAGTCTTTTAGGTTTATTTCTGCAAAAGCTAATGTATATCCTTTATCTTTACTTGATTGAAAGATATTGTATGTTTTTTCCTCTTCTAGCTTAAAGCTAGCGTTATAAAATCCTCTATCTGGATTTAAATTGTTTATAGCTATATTTTCTTCAAATCTTATAATATTTTCATCGATAGGTATACTAGAACCACCTCCACTACAGCCTACTATGAAAAGTATAGATAATAAACTTAATTTAAAGATATTCATTATTTTTTCCTTTTAGCATAAAATGCTGTTTTAAATTCTGCAAATCTATCTTCAAGTATAGCTTCTCTTACCTCTCTCATAAGATTTAAGTAGTAGTGTAAGTTATGTATAGTTGCAAGTCTAAAGTATGTGATTTCCCTTGCACGAAACAGATGGTTAAGATAGGCTCTTGAGTATCTTTGACAAGTTAAACATTTACACTCTTCATCTACTGGTTTAGTGTCCTCTTTAAATTTTGCACCTTTTATGTTTAGTTTACCAAAAGATGTAAAAAGAGTTCCATTTCTTGCATTTCTAGTTGGCATAACACAGTCAAACATATCTATACCACGCTCAATATTTTCTATCAAGTCTTCAGGAGTTCCAACACCCATAAGATAGCGAGGTTTATCTTTTGGCATGTATTGAGTTGTATGCTCAACTGTATCATACATCTCATCATTTAGCTCACCTACACTAAGTCCACCTATAGCAAATCCATCAAAATCTAAGGCACAAAGTTCTGTTGCACTTTTTGTTCTAAAAGCTTTGTCCGTTCCACCTTGGATAATGGCAAATATATTTTGCTCTGTTCCAATTCCCTCTTTTTGTTTAGCACGAAAATACTCTATAGACTCTTTAGCCCAAGCAGTTGTTCGCTCTATACTCATCTTTATACGCTCTTGTGTAGCTGGAAGTGCTACTAAATCATCAAGAATCATCATAATATCAGAGCCGAGATTATGTTGAATATCTATAACTTTTGTAGGTGTAAAAAAGTGTTTTGAACCATCTATATGACTTCTAAATTCTATACCATTTTCTTTAGCTTTGCTTATATCACTTAGTGAAAATGCTTGAAAACCACCACTATCTGTTAAAAAACTTTTAGGATAAGTTGTAAAGTTGTGAAGTTTACCCATCTTAGCTACTGTTTTATCGCCTGGACGCAGATACATATGATAAGTGTTTGCTAAGATTATCTCAGCACCTAAAAGATTTAAAATATCATCCATATCTAAAGATTTTACACTTCCTAGAGTACCAACTGGCATAAATACAGGTGTTTTTATGGTTGAATGAGCTGTTTGTATACTGCAAGCTCTTGCATTTTTTGAAGTGGCATCTAGTTTGAAGTTCATATAGGTTCCATTTTTATTTTTGTCTAATTATAGCAATTTTTTTATGTTTGAAATATGAAATTTAAAATACCTTTGTTATAATTAGACAATTAAGTATAGACTAAAGAGGATAAGTATGACTATAAAAGATTTAGACAAAAAGTATGTTTTACCAACTTATGCAAGAAATGATGTTGAATTTGTTAGTGGGGATAATGCAAGATTAGTAGATGCAGATGCTAAAGACTACATAGATTTTACTTCTGGTATAGGTGTGGTTAGTGTTGGTCATGCAAATAAAAGAGTAAATGATGCTATTTGTGAGCAACTCTCAAAGATTACACATATATCAAATCTTTACCACATAGCACCACAGGCAAAAGCAGCTCAAAAGATAGTCGAAGCTAGTGGTTATGATATGCAGTGTTTTTTTGGAAATAGTGGAGCAGAAGCAAATGAAGGTGCTATAAAGATAGCTCGAAAATGGGGTGAAAAAGATGGAGAAGTAAAAAAGTATAAAATCATCACTCTTCAACAATCATTCCATGGAAGAACTATAACAACAGTTAAAGCAACAGGGCAAGAAGCTATGCATAACTATTTTGGACCATTTCCAGATGGTTTTGTATATGCAGATGATATAAATCATGTAGAGTCTTTACTTGATGAACATACAGCAGCAGTTATGATAGAGCTTGTTCAAGGTGAGGGTGGGGTGCAACCACAAGATAAAGATGAGGTGCAAAGGTTAGCAAAACTTCTAAAACAAAAAGATATACTTCTTATAGTTGATGAAGTGCAAACTGGTGTTTATAGAACAGGTGAGTTTTTAGCATCAAATGTTTATGAGATAACACCAGATATAATCACTTTAGCAAAAGGCCTTGGTGGAGGTGTTCCTGTTGGTGTTGTTATGACCTCTTTAAAAGGTGTACTAAGTGCAGGTGACCATGGCTCGACTTTTGGTGGAAATTATCTTAGTTCAAGTGCAGTTTGTGCTGTATTAGATGAGCTTCATGAGTATTTTAAAAGTAAAAAACTAGAAAATACTATAGAGTATTTTAATGAAAAACTAGAGTCTTTATATATGCAAAACAAACATCTTTTTATCTCAAAAGTTGGTATAGGTCTTATGTGTGGACTTCGTGTAAAAGATGCAGATACATTAAATAATATAATTACAAATGCAAAAGATAATGGTGTTATGGTTTTAAAAGCAGGTAGAAATACACTTAGATTTTTACCACCACTTACAATTACAAAAGAGGAAATAGATGAGGGTTTTAAAGCTCTTTTTAGTGCCGTTAGTTCTTTGTAATCTATCTTTTGCAAATGAGAAAAACAGTACTTTAGATAAATATATATCAACATATAAAAAAGAGCAGTTTGATTATGACTATGCTAAAAATGATGCTGAAGCTTCTAAGCTACATGATTCGTGGATAGCACCTATAAGACTAAACTATAACTACTCAAAAAGTAATCCAAATGATGTTGTGCAAACATATCAAAGTGCAGGTATTAAGATAGATCAGCCTATCTTTTCAAGTGGTGGTATATATTATGGTGTTAAATTTGCAAATGCAAGTAAACTTTATGCCGATTATGCAACAGATGCACTAAAAAGAAAAATGATAAAAGATGCTGTTTCTATACTAATGCAGATAAAAGAATTAACACTAAAAGAACAAAAGCAAAAACTTCAAATACAAAATTCGCAAGTTAATCTTTTACAAAAAAAAGAGGAGTATCTAAATGGTCAGTTGGATTCTGGTTTTTTAAATAATGCGATTATACAAAGAAACATACTAAAACAAGCTCTTTTTGATATTCAAACTGCAAAGGAAAAGCTTATAAGTAAGTTTCAAGCACTAAGTGATATGCCTTATGATGAAGCACCTATACCAAAGCTTGAATTTTTAAGTAGTGATGAATTTTTAAAACATAATATTTCATTAAAAATGTCAAAAGCTAAGATTTTAAAAAGTAGATACTCTAAAGATATGACTATATCAAAGTACTTGCCAAAGGTGAATGTTGTTGCTGGATATAACTGGAATAAAAGTGAAAATAATATCTACTCGTTTGGTTCTAACGAAAGAGACTATTATGATTATGGTTTCAAAGTATCTATCCCTTTAGATATAAATACTTTTAGAGATATAGAATCTGCTAGAGTTGATTACTTAAAAGCAGAAGTTTTACAAAAAGACAAAAAACGAGAGTTAGATGCAGTCTTTAAACAAGTGATGCACAACATAGAAAACTTTAATAAAAAGATAGAATTTAGTGATGAAAATATAGACTTATATGCTAAGTTGTTAGAAGAAACAAAAGAGTTATATGAAGCAGGATATAAAACTAAGTATGATGTGGAAATTTTAAATAATTCTCTTAAAATTCAAGAGATTGACTCCAAAATATTTGAGATGGATAAACAGTTGGAGTTATTAACTTTATATGAGATGTATATAAATAATGGAAAATAAAATGAAATTTAGTAACTATATGAACGATTGGCTATATGGAGATGATGGGTATTATGCCACTTATAAAAACATAGGAAAAGAGGGGGATTTTTACACTGCTGTAAGTACAAGTAAGTTTTTTGGTGGAAGTGTTGCAAAACATATCATCTCTTTAGTTGATGAAGGATTTTTAGCTAAAGATGGCGTCGTTTGTGAGATAGGTGCTCATCATGGTTATTTTTTAGCTGATGTTTGTGAGTTTATATATACACTTAGACCAGAGTTATTATCAACTTTAAAGTTTATTATCATAGAGCGTTTTGATGATTTGCAAGAACATCAAAGAAATTACTTTAAAGAGTCATTTGGAGATGCTATAACTCTCTTGCATTATAAATCACTAAGTGAAGTAAAATGTAAAAGTGCTTTTTTTATAGCAAATGAGATATTTGATGCTTTTAGCTGTGAGCTTTATTATAAAGGTAAAGTAGCAAGTGTAGATGCCCAGCATAATGTTGAATTTGATATAAAAGATAAGTGGGTAGAAGAAAAAGCTAAAAAGTACTACAAAGATAGGGGTGAGATAGCATTAGGATATGAAGAATTTGCTTTAGAGATGGCTAATGCATCTGAAAAATTTGAGTTTATGAGCTTTGATTATGGAGAGATGCAAGCTCGTCCAGACTTCTCTTTGCGTATCTATACAAAACATAAAGTTTTACCATTTTTTACACCAAAAGATGATGAAGATTATGTACCAAGAGATAAGCTTTTTAAAAAGAGTGATATAACTTATGATGTAACATTTGAACATGTAAAAGATGCTTTTGTGGAAGCTGGAGTTGAGTTTGTAGAACTAAAAGCTCAAATGGTAGCACTTGTAGATATGGGAATACTAGAACTTTTAGAGATGCTCCAAAAAAATGTAGAAGAAAAGATATATAGACAAGAGCTTGAAAAAGCAAAGATGCTTATCATGCCAAATTTTTTGGGTGAAAGATTTAAAATGATACGATTTAGAAAAAGTTAATGATGTAGCTTTAAAGCTACATATATAGATGCCTTTTGATAAATCTTATTTTTTAAACTATGGTTGTCTGATATACTACTTTGTCTCTAACCATAACAAACTTGTCTTAGCTTCAAAGATATCTTTGATGTAACTCAAGTCATAAACAGAGATATCAAAAACATCATTTGGCATGGTATTTCCAGAGAGTATAAGCCATGATGGTTGATCTCCTAGACTAACACCGTAGAGCGTATTGTTTACAAAAGATAGGTTGTCTGATACTCTCTCCTCACCAGAGTCTCCTCCAGATTCATTACCAACATAGAGTGCTGTTGTATCTGTCTCATTCTCTTCATAAAATATATTCTCCTCTACGGTAA
>JAADDU010000210.1 GCA_013153755.1 Campylobacterota bacterium
TACCTTTTAAGCTAGTAGTTCTTGCATCTGTTATGTCTGCTACTAAATTAAGTTTACCATCAGTATAGTGAGGTTGTTTAACCATATATAAAACTTTTTGGAGTTTTAAGTTTTTGATAGTTGCTTTAACACTAGCAGGTGCAAACTCTTTTAATGTAGCTATAAACTTAGTATCACTAGATGCAACATCACTATTTCCATCTATAATCATTTTACTTTTTGTACCTTTAATGTTACCATTTAGTTTAAAGTTACCTCTTACATCAGCACCGGTTATAGGTTTTAAAACAGCTAACTCTTTTACATCTAAAGCATATTTAGCATCTACTTTTAATGGTTCAGGAGTAACCAACCCATTACTTTTTATCTTAAATAGATTTGAGAGTAATTTGTAGTTATAATTAACATCATCCCCTTTTAACTTCGCATCCAAATTCATAGTAAAATCAGTTTTTGGTATGGTTACATTAAAATCACTTTTCATAATTTTTGGATTTAGTTTACCATTAAGGGTATCTAGAACTATATCTCCATCAAGAGCATGAGTTTTTATGCTTTTAAAGTTTACATCAAGGTTTATATCTGCACTGGCATAATGTTTTTGAACGCCCATATCTAAAAGTGTTTCTAAGTTTAGATGCGATACTTTTGCTATGATAGAAGTTGGGTTTAAGTTAGTTAGCTCAACCTTATAAGTAGTTTCACTTTTTGCAAGATCACTTATACCATTTACATTTATAAGCGCCATATCTCCTTTTACATTTCCTTTTGTAAAAAATGATTTTCTTAAATCGACATTAGTTAAGGACTTTAATGTTTTAAGCTCATTTAGTTTTACTTCATAATCTATATCAAAAGATTGTGAAAAGATAGAGTAATCACCATGCAAAGATATGGTGTTGTTTTTGTTTAATTCTAAAGCTATCTCAAAATTACTCATATTAAGGTTAAAAGTATTTAGTTTTGAATCTAGTTTAGTTTGTGCTTTTATTTGCTCTTCTATCATAGGTTTTAAGATAGAGTTCCCAACAGATGTAAATGCCATAACATATACACCTACAACGATACTCATTAAGATACCAAATATCCATGCTAAAAATTTCATAATTTTAAACTCCTATTCTTTTTTATAATGATACTAAAGATAACTTAAAATATATTTTTTACTACTTGATAGACATAGACTAAACTTAATTAACTGAAAAAATTTAACTTTTACTTGACATTGTTACGCTCAATGTGTATAATGTCACTATCTTTTTAGAAAAAGGAGTGATTTAACAAATATGTCTAAGCAAACAACAGATGAAGAATTAAATACAAACCCTCAAGAGATTGAAGAGGAAATAGAAATAAACGATGAAGAAGCAGATGCAGATGCTCAAGCAGTTGATAACGAGCTTGACCTTTTGCAAGATGAGCTAGTGTCTTTAAAAGATAAGTATGCAAGAGTACATGCTGATTTTGATAATATAAAAAAAAGACTTGAAAGAGAAAAATATACGGCAGTAGAGTACTCAAATGAGAAATTTGCTAAAGATATGATTCCAGTTATGGATGCACTTCAAATGGCACTTAGCTCTAGTGAAACTGTAGCAGATCCTCAAGAACATTTAGAAAAATTAAAAGAGGGTATAGAGTTAACTATAAAACAGTTTACTACATCTTTGGAAAAACATGGTGTTAGTATGGTGTCTCATGATGAACCATTTGATCCTAACATTCATAATGCAGTTCAAAGTGTAGATAGTGATGAAGTTGAGAGTGGACAAATTGTTCAAACTTTTCAAACAGGTTACAAATATAAAAACAGACCATTGCGTGAAGCTATGGTTATAGTTGCAAAATAATTAAAAGGAATATAAAATGAGTAAAGTAATAGGTATAGATTTAGGAACAACAAATTCATGTGTAGCAGTTTATGAGGGTGGTGAAGCTAAAATCATCCCAAATGCAGAAGGTAAAAATACAACTCCTTCAGTTGTAGCATTTACAGATAAAGGTGAGGTTTTAGTAGGGGATCCTGCAAAAAGACAAGCTATCACAAACCCTGAAAAAACAATCTCTTCTATCAAGAGAATTATGGGTCTTATGATGAATGAGGAAAATGCTAAAGAAGCACACGATAAAGTTACTTACAACATAGTAGATAAAGATGGTAGTGCAGCAGTTGATGTAGCTGGTAAAATTTACACTCCACAAGAGATAAGTGCAAAAATTCTTTCTAAATTAAAAGAAGATGCAGAAACTTACCTTGGTTCAAGTGTAACAGATGCAGTAATTACTGTTCCGGCATATTTTAATGATAGTCAAAGAAAGGCTACTAAAGATGCTGGTACAATCGCTGGTTTAAATGTACTTCGTATCATTAATGAGCCAACTGCATCTGCACTTGCTTATGGATTAGATAGTAAAACAGAAGAAAATGTACTTGTATATGACCTTGGTGGTGGTACCTTTGATGTTACTACACTAGAGATTAGTGATGGTACTTTTGAAGTTCTTTCTACTGATGGTAATGCATTTTTAGGTGGAGATGATTTTGATAACAAAATCGTAGATATGTTAAATGATGAATTTAAATCATCTCACGGTATTGAACTTAAAAATGATAAAATGGCTCTTCAAAGACTAAAAGATGCAGCTGAAAATGCTAAAAAAGAGTTAAGTAGTGCTACTGAAACAGAGATAAATCTACCATTTATCACTATGACAGAAGCTGGACCACAACACCTTGTTGTAAAACTTACTCGTGCTAAGTTTGAAGGTATGATTGAAGGTCTTATCGATGAAACTATTTCTCATATCAAAACTGCTATGAATGAAGCTGATCTTGATAACAATGAGATTAAAGAGATCATCATGGTTGGTGGTTCTACTCGTGTTCCAGCAGCTCAAGAAGCAGTAAGTAAATACTTTGGTGGAAAAGATTTAAACAAAGGTGTAAACCCTGATGAAGTTGTTGCAGCTGGTGCAGCTATACAAGGTGGAGTGCTTAGAGGAGATGTTAAAGATGTACTTCTTTTAGATGTTACTCCACTTTCACTAGGGATTGAGACTTTAGGTGGTGTTGCTACTAAAATTATAGAAAAAGGTACAACTATACCAGTTAAAAAATCTCAAATCTTCTCAACTGCTGAAGACAACCAACCTGCAGTTAGCATTAGCGTTGTTCAGGGTGAGAGAGAGTTTGCAAAAGATAACAAATCTTTAGGTTTATTTGAGCTAGGTGATATCCCAGCAGCACCACGTGGTGTACCTCAAATCGAAGTTACATTTGATATCGATGCGAATGGTATTTTAACTGTTAGCTCAACTGATAAAGGTACTGGTAAATCTCAGTCTATCACGATTAGTGGTTCTTCAGGACTAAGTGAAGAAGAGATTAACAAGATGGTTCAAGATGCAGAGGAAAACAAATCTAAAGATGAAGAAAGAAAAGCACTTGTTGATTTAAGAAACCAAGCAGATGCACTAATCGCACAAACTGAAAAATCTGTTACAGAGATGGGTGATAAGTTAGATGCAGAGGAAAAAGCTAAAATAGAGAGTGCAGTTAGTGATTTAAAAGAAACTCTAAAAGATGAAAACTCTACAAAAGAGCAAATAGAGGAGAAAGTTAAAGCACTTACAGAAGCAGCTCACAAAATGGCTGAACAAATGTACAAAGAAAAAGAGGGTGGTGAAGCTGCTCAAGCTGACCAATCTAAGAAAAAAGATGACGATGATGTTATCGATGCTGAAATAGAATAAACACTTTTAAAATCCACAAACTATTACTTCAAAGTTTGTGGATTTATACATCTTCTTTACAAAAATCATAAAATATGATACAATTTACCTAAGATAAATATAAGAAAAGCCAACCTTGTTGTGAAGCAAGTACGGAAAGTCATGGGTCTTTGTTTTTAAGATCGCCAGTCTACCTAGTGTATTTACTACTCTATTTTTTCTTTATCTATCAAATTTTTTAGTGTTTTATGCACTATATATTTGGAGAATAACATGAAGAAGTCTATCCTAGCGAGTGCTTTGTTTTTTGTTATCTTATCCTTAGATGCAAAAGAAGTAACAGATACATTTAATCTCAGTTTTACAAATGTTGAGATTTTCCATCAAGAGATTGCTCCTGCGTTTAAAGTTGACTCACATATATCTAATATAGTTGATTTTACAGTTATGTATGCAAATAATCTCATAACAAAAAGTTCACTTGAGAGACCAATGGATGTAAAAAATCCTAAAGCTCAAAATTTATATCTATCTATGAATTATAAATTTTAAGTAATCTTTTTATTATAAAGCCTTTGGTATAATCTTAAGAAATTAAACTAGAGGCTTAAAATGGTAGAATCTGATATTCAAAAGTTTTCTGAGAGTCGTACTAAAGCAAGAGCATATTTTTGCTACTTATTTTCTAAAAATATACCAAATAATTTACCGTCTTTATCTATAGATATGATAATGCCTCGTCTTTTAAAGATAAAAGCAGATTTAGAAAACTGTGAGGGTGTTTATCTTTTAGATACTAGAGGTGTACAAGTAACACCAACATATACACCAAATAAACAGATAGATGATGATATAGGTAAAATCAGAGCAGACAGAGCTTATTATTATAGAGCTATGAGAGAAGAACGATGTAGCATAACTGACCCTTATCCATCCCTCATAACACAAGATTTGACAGTTACTGCATCTCAACCAATTTTTGATGAAAATAATAATATTTTATATGTTGCTTGTCTTGATATGCCACTTCAAGAAGTGATAAAGATAGCACATAGAAATAAACTAGATACATTTTTTGCAAAGTTTTTCCAGTACTCTTATGGGGCATTTGCCTTTGCTCTTGTAGCTATAGCGATGTTACTTTTTTTCAAAGGGATTACAAGTTTCTTTGCTTATGAAATATCATCAGAAAGTTTTGAGATAAAAGATGTTTTTGAAGCAACGATACTTCTAACATTGGCTCTGGCCATTTTTGACCTCTCAAAGACCCTCATAGAAGAGGAGATACTAGGTCAGCATAAAGAGCATAATATCTCTGGACCACATAAAACGATGGTTAAATTTTTAGGTTCTATTATCATAGCTCTTTCTATAGAAGCATTGATGTTGGTATTTAAGTTTGCTATAACTGATCCAAATAAACTGATGTATGCAATGTTTATAGTTGCAGGGGTGGCTTTATTGATTTTAAGTTTGGCTGTATATATAAAATTTACAAAATTAAAGATAGATGAATGAAAATAGCGATAGTTGATTATAACATGGGAAATCTTGCAAGTGTTCAAAATGCATTTGCGAAGCTTGGAAAAGATACGGTTGTGGAGAGTGATCCACAAAAGTTTAAAGAGTATGACAAGCTTATACTCCCTGGTGTTGGTGCTTTTGGTGATGCTATGGAGCATCTAAAAGAGCGTAATATGATAGATGCCATAAGAGAGTTTGCTAAGAGTGCTAAACCTATGCTTGGTATATGTTTAGGTATGCAACTTTTGTTTGAGAGTAGTGAAGAGTTTGGAGAGCATGAGGGATTAGGGCTTATAAAGGGAAAAGTTGTAAAGTTTGATAATGCAAAATTTAGTGAACCTTTAAAAGTACCACACATGGGCTGGAATAGAATGTTTACAAAAGAACACCCATTATTTGATGGACTAGATGAAAATCACTATCTTTACTTTGTACATACTTATCATGTAGTGTGTGATGACAAAGAAGATATCATAGGTCGTACTAACTACGGTTATGAGTTCACTTCAGCAGTAGCACATAAAAACATCATGGGCATCCAACCCCATCCAGAAAAAAGTCATAAAAATGGACTTAAAATTTTAGAGAATTTTATAAAACTATAGCTAGTTCCCTTATCTTATATGGGAACTTTATTTAAGTATGATTTTAAAAGAAACTCTTCTACTTTTATCTTTGTCCTCACCAGCCTGATTCATAACAGTTTTTGAAAAACTGTAACCACTACCTTTTAGTATCTGTGTAAGCCATCTTTTGGTATTTGCATTTTGCATTTTAAATATATAACTAAGTGTAGAGTATGAACGCCTCATAGATAGTTTTTCATTTTTTAGATATCTTTGTGTTGCATTCATACCACCCCATTCACTTGAAGTATGTCCATTTATCTCTAAAGTTTTTATATCATTTTTGTATCTTTTTAAAAAAGGTATGAGTTTGTTTGAAAAGATTCTAAGGTACTGCATCTGATTTTTATTTAGGTTGTATTTTGCTACTTTAAAGTATAGATTGTTTGCCATAAAACTTATGGTTAAATCTTTATTTATTTTTATCTTTTTAGATGAGATATCATCTTTAAAAAGTTTGATTAATTCTTTGTAAAAATTTGTAGTGTTTGAAGATTTTTGAGCTATAGTTCCATCTTTGTTGAATTTTAAGAGCCACATATTTGATTCTTGAGAGTTTTCATAGGTATAGATACCAACTGCTAGAGCCTGTGAATTATGTAAGATACTTAAACTGTTTAACATATCATAGTTTTTGGCACCATAATGCTCTTGATGTTGTAAGTTTAAATAACTGTCTAAAACCATTACTAAAGCATCTGTATTTGAAGTGTCTCTCACATAACCTACACCCATCAGTATACCATCTGAGTATTCTTTTATATCTTTTAAAGCACTTGCATAGTTTGTTTTTATGATTTTATCTATAAGTATATTTTTATGTAAATCAAATTTTATAAGCCTTATTTGTTCTTTTTTTAGCCCTTCTTTTTGGCTTAAGGATATTAGAAAATTATTGTCTCGTAGTTTTATAATTTTATATGGGGTTATGGTTTTTGTATCATTGTAGTGTTTTAGCCAAATTTTATCACCGTTTTGAGTTATGCGTATAAGTGTTAGGTTTTTATGATTATTATGCGATGTTACACCTAAGATTATGATAGACCCATCAAGTGCTTCTACTGCATCTAAACCTTTATCATCATAAGATGTTCCATACTTTTTACTCCAAAGTTTCTTACCATCTTTTCTAAATCTTGCTATATATATATCATTTTGTCCTAAACCATTCTCAAAGATATCATCTACTCTTGAACGGGAAGTTATAGATGAACCTACAGTTAAAACTCCACCATCTCTTAGTTTTACAAGTTTGTTCATCTTGTCATAATTTTTAGTACCAAAAGTTTTGTTAAAGATTAGATTTGCTTTAGAATCTAGCTTTAATACACTAAGTGAACCATCAAGTGTATAACCTCCTATAAAGTACCCATTTGTTGGAGTTTTTAGAACCCCAACTGCTTTAGATATCTTTGATATTTTTATAGGAGAATTTATCTTTATGTTTGCATCCATATCAATTTTTATGAGGTGCATTTGTGTACCAATGGAGTTAGATACTGATTTTAGATAATCAAAAGCATTTGTATATGATATATTTGAGTTGTCTGCTTGTTGATAGTTCTGTGAAAAACCAACAGCACTTATATCTCTGTCATAATCTTGTGTAACATCAAAAAGTGCATCATTAAATGGTTTATCTATGATTATGGAAAAGTTTGATGTATTTGCATATATGGAGGTTAGTAATAAAGAGAGATATATAATAATTTTTTGCATATAGTTACTTTTTTAAAGGTTATAAAGCAAAAAATATGCCACTCTTCAAAAGAGTGGCAAAATAAAAACCTATCTTAGGTTTTCAAATGGTGCAGTTACAACTTGTTTACGAGTAACAGTATATGGAACTAGTGCAGCAGCTCTAGCTCTTTTAATAACTGCTGAGATCATATCTTGATGTCTTTTACAGTTTCCAGTAAGACGACGAGGCATGATTTTATATCTTTCAGATAGTGAAAATCTTAATGCTCCAACTTCTTTATAGTCCATAAAATCAACTTTTGATTCACAATATTTACAAAATCTTTTTTTGTATTTTCTTTTTTCTGCCATGTTATTTCCTTTATATCTATTTTCTAAAATGGAATTTCATCTTCATCGATGTCAATCACAGGAACATCATTGCTACTAGGCATCTCTTTAGCTGGCTGTTGATAGCTTTGCTGTTGAGTTTGTGGCTGTTGGTAACTAGGTTGTTGTTGGCTTTGTTGAGGTTGTTGATAACTTTGTTGTTGCTGTGGAGCTTGGTTATAGCTTTGAGCATTTTGTTGCTGTGGAGCTTGGTATCCACCACCTTGGTTATCGCCTCTTGAATCCAACATCTGCATAGTTTCTACAACTACTGTATGCTTAGAACGTTTTTGTCCATTTTGATCGGTCCATTGGTCTAATTTAAGTCTTCCTTCTACTAGGATTTTACTCCCTTTACGAAGGTATTGGTTAGCGATTTCAGCACTTCTAGCAAAAAAAGTGATATCTATAAAACATACCTCTTCTTTTTTTTCACCATTACTAGTGAACTTACGATTTGTCGCAAGACCAGTTGTAGCTATGCCCATACCACCTTGAGAGTATCTAAGTTCGATATCTCTTGTTAGGTTTCCAACTAATATAACTTTATTAAACATGAACTTTCCTTAATATTTAGGCTCTGAGATTACTCAGTTGCCGCTTCTTCAACTGCTGGTGTTTCTTCAACTACAGGTGCTTCTTCAGTTGTTACTTCTTTAGCTGGTGTAGCTGGAGTAGCTTTTTTATTAGCTTTTTCAACTAGTTGATTCCATGCAGTAATCTCACGATTTGTATCATATTTAATAGTTACAAAACGAAGAAGATCTTCATTAATTCTGAAGCGTCTTTCAATCTCGCTGATTGCAGATGGAGCAATAGAATAGTATATAACATGGTAGTAACCACGCTCATTTTTATCAATAGGGTATGCAAGTTTTCTCATTCCCATAGAGTCTGTAGTAGCGATTTCACCACCATTTGATGTGATAGTTTCTTCAACAGCTTTTATACTAGCTTGAATCTCTTCAGCAGTAAAAGTTGGCTTAATGATAACTAGATTTTCGTATTTTCTCATAGAGTATAATCTCCTTTTGGTATTTGGCATAATGCCATTGTTTCCCTTTCGGATGTGTATATATTACAGATATTTCTATAATACAAAGAGAAAGGAACGCGAAATTATACATAAAAATACTTAAAATTATACTAGTCATACTTTTTTTGTGGCATAATGGCACTTATGAAGATACTTTTTATGACTAGTATATTAACTACTTTTTTATTTGTTACTTTTTTATCTGCATCATCAGTGCAAAACTATGAAAATTTTAACAT
>JAADDU010000095.1 GCA_013153755.1 Campylobacterota bacterium
TGATATTTTACTTAAGATAAAAGCACTCAATGAGTACTAATCTTCTCTATATTTTGAGATACCACAAGCTTGATTTGGAGTAGGTGGATTCTCTTTTAGGTATGTTAAATCCTCAAGTGTCTGTGTTAAAACTTTCTTTTGCTGAAGCAGAGGAAGCATAATATTGTCTTTTTCATTGAGAGGTATACTCCAATCTAAAAGAAGTTTTTCAACCTCTTCATCTAGCTCTTTGAGTGCATTATTTATATGTTTAATAGAATTCATAAAAGAATTGTAGCTTATTTTTATAAAATTTTGGGTATAATGCGACTCTCAAATTATGAGAATTTTACGTAAAAGGATTATCGATGCCAAAAATGAAATCGGTAAAAGGCGCTGTAAAGCGTTTTAAAGTAAAGAAAAATGGTCAAGTTAAACGTGGAACAGCGTTTAGAAGCCATATCTTAACTAAACAAGATGCACAAACTCGTCGCGAGCAAAATACTCCAAAAGTAGTTGCTAAAGCTGATGAGAAAAACATTAAGGCTATGATTAACTAAGACTTTTTAGTTTTAGATTGATTATAAATCTCCAATTATTAGATTAATTGGGCAAGTCCACCAAAAGTAGTGGCACCTTGACTACAAGAGTAGCTGGGTAAAGAAAAAGGAAAAATATGCCAAGAGTAAAAACTGGTGTTGTTCGTAGAAGAAGACACAAGAAAATATTAAAATTAGCAAAAGGTTTCTATAGTGGTCGTCGTAAACACTTTAGAAAAGCTAAAGAACAAATTGAACGTTCATGGGTATATGCTCATAGAGATCGTAAGCAAAAGAAACGTGATTTCCGTAAATTATGGATTGTACGTATCAATGCAGCGGCACGTTTAAATGGACTTAACTATTCAACTTTCATGAATGGTGTTCATAAATCAGGTATCGAACTTGACCGTAAAATTCTTGCTGATATGGCGATGAATGATGCAGCAGCATTTAGTGCAGTTGTTGAAGCTTCTAAAGCAGCATTAGCTAAGTAAGTCTAAAGGCCTTCGGGCTTTTAGCTTCGGCTAAACATAGAAAGTTTTTAGTTAAAGTTACTTATACTCTCCGCCCACTCTTTCATCTTTTTTTCATAACCTATACTTTTTAACTCAACAAATGTAACATCTTTTGTTAAGTAGTTCTGTTTCACATACCCACCAAAATCGTGAGGATTGAGATAACCCTCTTTTTGTTGTACTATCGCTTTTGGAATATCAAGTATCATACCCTCTCTTACACTTTTTAATGCGCTGTTTATAGCTAAATATGATGCATTTGATTTTGGTGATGATGTGAGATAGAGAAGAGTTTGTGCCAAGATAATTCTAGCTTCAGGATAGCCTATCTGAGATACACTGTTTAAGCATGATGTAGCCAAGGTAAGTGCTTGAGGATTTGCATTTCCTATATCTTCACTCGCAAGTATAACAAGCCTACGTGCTATAAACTCTGCACTCTCTCCACCATCTATAAGTCTAGCAAGATAGTAGATACCAGCATCCATATCTGAGCCTCGTATTGACTTGATCATAGCAGAAGTTAAATCATAGTGAACACCAGATTCGCTACTTCCAGCTTGGAGTGCATTGGGACGAAGTGCTTTAAGATTTTGTAGTGTGATGGTTGCGTTTAGGTTTGAAGCAAACTCTAAAAGTTTTAACATAGCTCTAGCATCACCTCCACTACTAGTAACGAGATACTCTTGTGCTTCTCTATCACAGAGAAGAGAGCCTCTCTCTATCGCTCTACTTGAGAGTTCAAAGAGTGCCTTATTTGATATACTTTTTATCTCAAAGAGCATAGAACGTGAGCGAATAGCTGATGTGAGCGAGAAGAAAGGGTTTTCAGTAGAGGCACCTATGATTAAAACAGAGTTGTTCTCCATAACAGGGAGTAGAACCTCTTGCTGATTTTTGGAGAGACGGTGTACTTCATCTATATATATAAGAGGTTTTTGGAGTGCATTTTTATACTGTTCAAAGATTTTACGGAGTTGTTCTACTTTGAGTGAAGTTGCATTGAGTTCATAAAAGGGAAAATCCATAACTTTTGCGATAATTCGAGCGATGGAGGTTTTACCACTCCCCGCTGGACCATAGAAGAAACTATGACCCAAAACACCTTTGTGACAAAGTACTCTAAGAGGTGCATCTTCATGAGTTAAATGCTCTTGACCAACTAACTCATCAAAAGAGTTAGGTCTTAGTAGATGAGTGAAGTCAGACACTTATTTAGTATCCTTTTTATGACCTTTTGAACCTTTGTAGTAACCTTTTTCACGGTTGAGTTTTTCATCTTCTTTTAAAAATGTAAAGAGTGCTGAGTACTCACTTCTTGTAAGAAATCTTGTTTTACCAGTTGGTAGATTGTTAAGCTCTATCTCTGCAAAGCTGAGGCGTTTTAGATCAGCAACATCAGTTCCAAAGTGTGCAAAAAATCTTCTAATCTCTCTGTTTTTACCCTCAGAGATAGCGATTTTTAAGATAGAGTAGTTGTGTTCACTCTTTTGAATTTTATACCCTATAAATGGTGCAAAAGTCATGCTTGTTACTTTAGAGTGAGAGTGACCACCAGCCGTTGCATCTTCAAGCTCTAGGCCATTGAGCATTGCATCTTCCATCTCTGGTGTTACTTCACCTTTTATTTTTACTTTATAGATTCTCTCAAGACCTGAGCCCATAAGTGCAGTTGCAACTTTAGAGGCATCAGTTAAGAGAAGTACTCCCTCTGTCGCATAATCGAGTCTTCCAACTGGTATAAAGTGTTTGTACTTAGCATCAAGACCATCATATATAGTTCTACGACCACGTGGATCATTTTTTGTGACTAACTCACCTTTTGGTTTATTGTATACTATAACAGTATATTTATCTCTAGGTGTTATCTGTTTTCCACTTACATAGACGATAACCTCTTTCTCATCAACTTGTGTTGCTGGGTTCTCTTCTATCTCACCATCGACTCTAACGTAGCCATCTTGTATAGCTCTATCAGCCTCACGACGTGAGTAGCTTGAGTGGTGAGCGATATATTTGTTTAATCTCATCATTTTATGAAATTCCTTTCTCTATAAGAGTGTGTATATGAAGTACACCTCTGATTTTTTTATCATTATCCGTTATAACAAGAAGTTGGATTTTTTTATCCTCTATTAAAACAAGTGCTTCACTTGCTAGCATCTCTTCATTTTGTGTTGTTTGAGGATGAAGTGTTGCGTATTTGAGTACATTCTCTTCAAGTGAGAAGTCACTCTTTAGAAGTCCACGACGAATATCGCCATCACTTATAAGTGCAACGAGTCTCTCTTTTTCATCTGTAATTAAAACAGTTCCAAGGCGTCCCTCTCCAATCTTGACTATGGCATCTTTTATTTTTGCATCTTTGTTAATTACAGGGAGATTATCTCTCTGCATTAAGTTAGATACTTTTATAAAAAGCTGTTTGCCAAGTGCTCCACCTGGGTGAAATGATGCAAAATCATGCTTTTGAAAGTTACGTGCCTTCATCAAAGAGACAGCGAGTGCATCTCCAAGGGCTAGTGTAAGTGTAGTAGAGCTAGTTGGTGCAATATCAAGAGGACAGGCCTCTTTTTCAACAACAACATCTATAACAATATCACTAAACTGACCTAAAGAGGAGTTTCTATCTCGTGTCATGCCTATAAGTGGTGTTCCAAAACGTTTTATGTGAGGGAGTATCGAGCTTAACTCTTCACTCTCTCCACTGTAACTTATAGCGATCACAACATCGTTTGAGCTAATCATACCTAAGTCACCATGAAGTGCCTCAGTTGGGTGAAGAAAGAAGCTAGGAGTACCAGTAGATGCAAATGTTGCAGCCATTTTAGCCCCTATTAAGCCAGATTTTCCGACACCTGTAACTACAAGTTTACCTTCACACTTTAAGATTACATCTATCGCATCATTGAATGTTTCGTCGATATTTTGAGCTGCATTTAAAAGTGTTTGAGCCTCTGTTTGTAAAGTTTCTTCTGCTATTTTTTTATAATTCATAGTGTGATTATACTATAATTAAGATAAGAGGAGTTGTAGTTAGTACTCTTCTCTTAACAATTTATAAGATTGCTTATGATATAAATCAGATAATTAATATAAATATAGGAAATATACCTTATGGATAACATTTTAAAAATCGGAAAGTATGAACTTGGTTCACGTTTAATTGTCGGAAGTGGAAAGTATGACTCATTTGAGACTACAAAAGAGGCGACTCTTGCGTCTGGGAGTGAACTTATAACAGTTGCTGTTCGTCGTTTAAACATAACCGACCCAGATAAAGAGAACTTAAGAGATACTTTTGCAGGAACAAATGTAAAGTTTCTACCAAACTCTGCTGGTTGTGTAACAGCTGAGGAGGCAATAACAACTTTTCGTTTAACACGTGAAGCGACAGGTATAGACCTTATAAAATTAGAGGTTATTGGTGATACTCAAAAGACTCTATACCCGGATGTATTAGAGACTATAGAGGCTTGTAAAGTACTTGCAAAAGATGGTTTTACTATTATGGCATATACTTCTGATGATCCTATTATGGCGAAACGTTTAGAGGATGCTGGTGCTCATGCTATCATGCCACTTGCTGCACCTATTGGTTCTGGTCTTGGGATTCAAAATCCTTACAATGTTGTTTTTGTAAAAGAGGCTGTTAATCTTCCTATCATTGTTGATGCTGGAATAGGGTGTGCAAGTGATGCTGCTTATGCGATGGAGTTAGGTGCTGATGGTGTTTTAACAAACACTGCAATAGCGCAAGCACAAAACCCAATGGTTATGGCTGAAGCTATGAAACATGCTGTTAGAGCGGGTCGTATGAGCTACCTAGCAGGTAGAATAGCGAAGAAACCTTATGCAACTGCATCTTCTCCAGTAAATGGGATGATACAGTTCTAGTTTAAACCTCTAATTTACTTGAGAGATGGGTCATCAGTAGCAGCTGACCCATACTCTCAAAAAACTTATCTACTCCATCCTCTTTTGTATCTAAACTCTTTGTTAATGCTGTGAAAAAAACCTTTTGCGACTCATCTGAAGCTTGCATAAAACTCTCTAAAATATACTCAAAAGTCAAAGTATGTATCTCGGCGTTTACTTCAAAATCTATACTAGATGTAAGTGAAATTCCCTCATCTTTGAGGAGTTTTTTCGATTTTTCTAAAGGAGTCATTAGAGTACTCCCATAAGATTTAGAAGTACTATAAACATAGCAACGGGTGTTATATATCTAAGTGAGAAGTACCATGCATCAAATGCAAAGCCAAGTTGTGGTTTCATAAGAGACTCAACTCTCTCTTTTTCTATAACAAAGCCTACAAACAGAGCCATAAGTGCACCACCAATAGGAAGCATAATAGCCGCAGTCACATAGTCAACCCAGTCAAAGAAGTTTTTACCTCCCCATGTAAGAGCCTCTTTATATCCATCGATGTTAGAGAGTAGTGCGATGATACCGATGAGGTAGAAGAAAAGTCCCATAGAGATAGAGGCTCTAAGTCTACTCCACTTAAAACGTCCTATAAAGTACTGCACCATTGGCTCAACAAGTGAGACAGAAGATGTAAGTCCCGCAAATGCAAGTGCTATAAAGAAAAGAACGGCAAAGATATTTCCTAAAATACCCATCTCATAAAACGCAGCAGGAAGGGAGATAAAGACTAAACCTGGACCTTTTGCTGGACCTGAACCGTACTGATAGAGAAATGTAAAGAGCATGAGCCCTGCAACAATAGCAATAGCCGTATCTAAAAAGACAACCCAAAAGGCACTCTTTACAAGGTTTGACTCCTTCTCCATAGATGCAGAGTATGTCATAATAGCACCCATACCAAGACTAAGTGTGAAAAAAGCATGACCTACAGCTATAACAAATGCATTTGAGTCTATTTTTGACCAATCAGGAGTGAACATAAACTCTACAGCTTGATGAAAAGTATCAAGTGTAGTAGCATAGAGAAACATACCACCTAGTATAACCATAAGCAGTGGCATAAGTACCATATTCATCTTCTCTATACCACCTTTGATACCTTTTGTTAAGACATAAGTTATCCATATAAATGCAACTGTATGAAATGTAAGTTGTGTAAGAATATCGGTATGAAGCATTGCATTAAATGTACTTTCAGCCTCTTCTACTGAAGATGGTAGGGTAGTAAGAGAAGTGACTATATAGTTAAAAATCCATCCAATAACAACAGAGTAAAAAATCATTATAAAGAGTCCGGCAAGTCCTTGAAAACCTGCAAACTTCCAGATGTTTTTGTGTTTAGGTGCAAGGTTCTCAAATGATGTAACACCATCTTCTCTTCCAAGGTATCCTATAAGCATCTCAGCTATCATTATGGAAAAACCGATAAGAAGTACAGTTAAAAGATATACAAGTACAAAAGCTCCACCTCCATACTCTCCAGCAATGTAAGGAAACTTCCAAATATTTCCAAGACCAACGGCACTTCCAGCAGCTGCCAAAATAAACCCTAAACGACTAAATCTAGCTATCTTCATAAGTTTTCCCTATTTAATTAATGGTAAAAGTATACTAAAAAAAATATTTTTATAAAAGAATTTTAAAAAAGACTTGACATAAAAATAGTAATTGACTATAATTCCGGCTCAACAACGAGAGATTATCTCTTTTTGATTGTGTAGGTCGGGGTGTAGCTCAGTATGGTTAGAGTACCTGGTTTGGGACCAGGGGGCCGAAGGTTCGAGTCCTTTCACCCCGACCATTTTAAAATTATAAGATTTATATTTAGATATTAAACATGGTGGGATTAGCTCAGCTGGTTAGAGCACTGGTTTGTGGTGCCGGGGGTCGCGGGTTCGAATCCCGTATCCCACCCCATTGATTCAAAAATATAAATTTAATAAACTAATAACTAACTAATATGTAGTAGCGTTCGTGGCTCAACTGGATAGAGTTTCGGATTTCGGCTCCGAGGGTTATAGGTTCGAATCCTATCGGGCGTACCACCTTTAGAAATATGCCTCCTTAGCTCAGCTGGATAGAGCAACGCCCTTCTAAGGCGTAGGCCATACGTTCGAATCGTATAGGGGGTACCATTTACGGTATCATGTTACAATGTCAGAAGTGACACTAAAAACTTATCCACGCGGATGTGGTGAAATTGGTAGACACGCCAGACTTAGGATCTGGTGCCGCAAGGTGTGAAGGTTCAAGTCCTTTCATCCGCACCATCTTTTAAATATTTACTTTCAACTTACTTTATAAATCAAAAAAAATAAATAACTCTTTTAGTACCTCCTTATAGAGATACTTCTTAAATGCTATTTTTACTAGCAATATATTTCAGCCATAAAAATCCAAAAAGTCCAGAAGATAAAGAAGCAGTTAAAATTCCTATTTTAGCTTGAAAAATCAACTCAGGGTTTCCTAAAAATGCCAAGTCTGCAACAAAGATCGACATTGTAAAACCGATGCCACCAAGAAATGCAACACCAAAAATCTGACTCATAGTACTTCCTTTTGGAAGAGAGGCTACTTTTAGCTTTATAGCCAACCATGAAACTCCAAAAATACCTACTACTTTACCTATAATAAGACCAGTAATAATACCTATAGAGATGGGTTCTACTAAAGTTGAACTTATAGCTCCAAAATCTATTGTTATACCTGCATTTGCTAATGCAAAAAGAGGGATTATAATAAGTGCAATAGGAAGATGTAAATCATGTTCTAACCTAGAGGCTGGCGTACCAATATTGTTGATATTATCTTGAATAGAGAGAAGAATTGACTTCTGTTTTTCATGTACCATATGATCTTCACATATTGGAAAATTATCATACTCATCAAGTAGTTCACGTGTTTTTTTCGTAAAAGAACTAGGTGCATGTTTTGGTTTTGATGGAATAGCCATTGCAGCAATAACTCCTGCTATAGTTGCATGAACTCCTGATTCAAGCATAAAAAACCACATAAGTATACCAACAATAAAGTAAGGTAAAATCATATGAATTCCAAAGCGATTAAATGCTATTAACACTAAAAACATAACTCCAGCTAGACTGAGTGCTAGCATATGAATCTCTTGAGTATAAAACATAGCTATAACTAATACTGCACCTAAATCATCAACGATAGCAAGAGCAACTAAAAAAGTTACTAAAGCTGTCGGCACTCTTTTCCCTAAAAGAACTAACGCACTAATAGCAAAAGCAATATCTGTAGCCATAGGTATGCCCCAACCGGATGCTCCTATAGAACCAGCATTTATATAGGAGAATATAAGTGCTGGAAATATCATTCCACCAATAGCTGCAAGTATAGGTAAAATAGCTACCCTAATGTTTGAGAGTTCCCCTACTAAAACCTCCCTCTTGATCTCTAAACCAATGATAAAGAAAAAAATAGCCATAAGTCCATCATTTATCCAATGGTGAATAGAGTGAGAGAGTTGCCAAGAACCGATATTTAAGTCTATTTTCATATGAAAAAAATGTGTATAAGCCTCAGCTAAAGGAGTATTTGCAAGTATAAGAGCCAATAGAGTCATGAACATTAAAACAATACCTGTAGTTGTTTGAGCATGTAAAAAGTGTTCGAATGGAGTTGAAATTTTGTTAAAAGCTTTCTCCCATGGTGCATATAGTTTCATGTTTTATCCTTATATTTATACATCATTGTATTATTATATAGTTAATATAGAGAAATTATACTTATGTAGTATTTATGTATAAGGTAACTTAAAATGATTTTATATGATACAATTAGAGATAATGAAGAAAAAGATTAAAGAGTTTCGTAACAAAATCGGTTCTGGTCTTAAACAGGAGTATCAAGAGACAAAAGATATTCCTAAGCATATAAAAAATGGAAATTATAAAGAAGCTGGAAAACAAATTTTTGATATTGGTAAAATGGCATTCATAGTTACTATTTGGATCTTACCAGCAGGTGCAATAATAAGTAGTTTTATAATGAAACTTTTTAATGGAATAAGACCTAGCTCATTTCAAGATAAAGATAAGTAAAAATATAATTAACTGTTTTTGATATTATAAGAATTTAATGGGAAGATAGATGGTGGACCCTCAGAGATTCGAACTCTGGGAGGTGTAACCCTCGCCGGTTTTCAAGACCGGTGCATTCGACCAACTCTGCCAAAGATCCACGTGTAGTTTGTTATAAAATTATAAAACTGGAGGTGCCACCCAGATTTGAACTGGGGATAGCAGCTTTGCAGGCTGCGGCCTTACCACTTGGCGATGGCACCAGTCAATTATCTTTCATATCAATGGTGCCCGGAGCCGGACTTGAACCGGCACAGTATTGCTACCGGGGGATTTTAAGTCCCCTGCGTCTACCAATTTCGCCATCCGGGCATCTGCTATGAAATCACAGTTTATAATATTAAATTAAAATGGAGCGGGAGACGAGGTTCGAACTCGCGACCCCAACCTTGGCAAGGTTATGCTCTACCACTGAGCTACTCCCGCATCCATGACTCTTACAAGCTATTGTTTGTAAGTGAGCCGGAATTATAGCTGATGAATTATTATTTGTAAAGGGTTTTTAGAAGAAATTTTAAAATTTGTCTAAATGATGCTATAATCTCATCTATAATTCAATGTGTGATAACTATATAAAAGGATATTTATGAGAAGTGATATTATAAAAAAGGGGTTTGATAAAGCTCCACACCGTTCACTACTGCGTGCAACAGGTTTAAAAGATGAGGATTTTGATAAACCGTTTATTGGTATAGCTAACAGCTATATAGACATAATCCCTGGTCACTTCTTTTTACATGAATATGGAGAGATAGTAAAAGAGGCTATTCGTGAAGCTGGTGGTGTGCCATTTGTTTTTAACACAGTTGGTGTTGATGATGGTATCGCTATGGGTCATGAAGGTATGCTTTACTCTCTTCCATCACGTGAAATCATCGCTGATTCTATGGAAACAGTTATGAATGCTCATGCACTTGATGCGATGATCTGTATCCCTAACTGTGATAAAATTGTTCCAGGTATGATTATGGGTGCACTACGTATTAATGTTCCTACTGTATTTGTTTCAGGTGGTCCTATGGCTGCTGGTCATAAAAAAGATGGTACTGCTATAGATCTTGCTACTGCATTTGAAGCGGTTGGGCAACATGCAGATGGAAATATGAGTGATGAAGAGCTTTATGACATCGAGTGTAATGCTTGTCCATCAGGTGGTTCATGTTCAGGTATGTTTACTGCAAACTCTATGAACACACTTTGTGAAGCGATGGGTATAGCACTTCCAGGTAATGGTACAGTGCTTGCAATGACACCAGAGCGTATAGAGATGGTAAAAAAAGCAGCTAAACGTATCGTAGAGATGGCAAAAGCTGATGATAGTAAGTATAACATCAGAAATGTACTCAATGAAAAAGCGGTACACAATGCATTTGTTGTAGATATGGCGATGGGTGGAAGCTCAAACACTGTTTTACATATGTTAGCTATCGCAAAAGAGGCAGAGGTAGATTTTCCTATCGAAAAAATTAATGAGATAGCAGATAAAGTTGCTCATATCGCTAAAATCTCTCCATCTTTAACAACTGTTCACATGGCAGATATAGATAAAGCTGGTGGTGTAAACGCAGTTATGAAAGAGGTAAGCCGTAGAGGTGGACTTCTCTATCTTGATAACCCTACTGTAACTGGTGAGACTATCGGTGAGAGAATCGCTGATGCAAAAATCTTAGATGAAAGCATCATCCATACAAATGAAAATGCTTACTCACAAGTGGGTGGACTCTCGATTTTATTTGGTAACTTAGCGTTAGAGGGTGCAGTTGTTAAAACTGCCGGCATCGATCCTACTATGAGACAGTTCAAAGGTAGAGCTATATGCTTTAATTCTCAACCAGAAGCTATCACAGGAATCATGAGCCATAAAGTAAAAGCTGGTGATGTTGTAGTTATCCGTTATGAGGGTCCAAAAGGTGGGCCAGGTATGCAAGAGATGCTAGCTCCTACTGCACTTATCCAAGGTATGGGTCTAGGCTCATCAGTAGCACTTATAACAGATGGTCGTTTTAGTGGTGCTACAAAAGGTGCTTCAATCGGTCACGTTTCTCCTGAAGCTGCTGAGGGTGGACTTATCGCGTTAATCGAAGATGGTGATGAGATAGAGTTAGATACTGATGCACACCTTTTACAACTTAATGTTAGCGAAGAGGTTTTAGCTGAGAGAAAAGCTGCATGGAAACCTTACAAAAATGAAGTAAAATCAAAATGGCTCAAACGCTACCAACTTTTAGTTTCAAACGCATCAAACGGTGCAGTTTTAAAAACTGAACTATAAGTAAAACTTGCAAACTCATCTTTCTACACACCTAAAACTTCTAAAGTGGTATGAGAGAGAGGGTCGGCACTCTCTTGTATGGAGAGAGAGCCGTGACCTCTACCATATCTATCTCAGCGAAGTGATGCTTCAACAAACACAAGTAAGTCGTGTAGAGGAGGAGTACTTTCCTAGATTTTTAAAAAGATTTCCCACACTTCATAGTTTATCACAAGCACCACTTGATGATGTTTTAGCACTTTGGAGTGGTCTTGGTTACTACCGTCGTGCTAAAAACCTACACAGTTGTGCGCAACTCACGCAAGGCAGACTTCCCTCAACACTTATAGAGTTAAAAAAACTTCCCGGTATTGGGGATTATACTGCTAGTGCGATATGCTCTTTTGCACTTGAGATACCAACTCCCGTGGTAGATACAAACATAGCTCGTGTTTTAAAACGCTACTTTGCACTTCTAGAAGTAAAAGATAAAAAAGTTTGGGAGTATGCAGAGAGTTTTTTAAACACTGAGAACTCTCGTGCACATAACTTAGCACTTATGGATTTGGGTTCTATGATCTGTACTCCTAAAAATCCCTCTTGTAGAGAGTGTCCACTCTTTGAGAGTTGTTTAGGCAAAGAGGAAGCAGAACTCTATACTAAAGTAAAGAAAAAAGAGTATATCTCTATGGAACTCTACTTTGGTGTGTTTATAAAAGATGATAAGATAGCACTTACCTACTCAGAAGATAATATGTATAAAGATATGTTAGTCTTACCACGAGTGGAACCTATCGAAGATGATTTTTTAGGAAGTTTCAAGCACTCCTATACAAAATATAAACTTGATGTGAAGCTTTATGAGATAGAGGATACTTTATCTCATACTGTTTGGGTTAATTTAGATGAGTTTGAGCGTGCACCTATATCTTCACTTACAAAAAAAGCAAAGAAATTTTTTTTACTTAAAAGGTAAGAGAAGCTATTTATTACTTTTAAAGTAAAAATAAGCTAAAATGGCGAAAAATTCTAAGAGTATAGGAAGATAGATTTTGAGCGCAATAGCAATAAAACATAACGATGAGATACTAGACTTAGTAACTGCAGAAGAACGCGGTATTGAGGGTGAAGTCATAGAGTTAGATAACTCTGTAGAAGCACTAGAGGTGCTTCGTCACTCTACTGCACACCTTATGGCTCAAGCTATAAAATCACTCTATCCTGATGCTGAGTTTTATGTAGGGCCAACTGTAAAAGAGGGTTTTTACTACGACTTTAAAACTGAGTCAGAGATAGGTGAGGGTGACCTTAAAAAGATAGAAAAACAGATGCTCTCTTTTGCAAAGAAAAAGTATAAGATAGAGAAGTATGAGATAACTATGGATGAAGCAAAAGAGAAGTTTGCTGATGACCATTTAAAACTTGCAGTTATGGAGAGAATTCCATCGGATACTGTAAGTATCTATAAACAGGGTGAGTTTGAAGACCTTTGTCGTGGACCTCACTTACCATCTGTTGGACTTATCCGTTACTTTAAACTTACTAAGATAGCAGGTGCTTACCTTGGTGGTGATTCTAAAAATGAGATGCTAACTCGTATATACGGTATAGCATTTGCAACGAAAGATGCACTTAAAGCGCATATGGATATGTTAGCAGAAGCTGCAAAACGTGATCACCGTAAACTTGGAAACGAGATGAAACTCTTTACTTTCCGTGAGGAAGTTGGAGCAGGTTTTCCTATATGGCTTCCAGCTGGTGGTCGTCTTCGTGCTCGTTTAGAGTCACTTCTGTTCAAAGCACATCGTAAACGTGGTTATGAGCCAGTTCGTGGTCCAGAGATGCTACGTTCAGACCTTTGGAAAACATCAGGTCACTACCAAAACTATGGCGAAAATATGTACTTTACAAACATAGATGAGTTAGAGTTTGGTGTAAAACCGATGAACTGCGTTGGACATATAAAAGTGTATGAGGATGAGTCTCACTCATACCGTGATCTTCCTATCAAGTACTTTGAGTATGGTGTTGTTCACCGTCATGAGCTTACTGGTGCACTTCATGGACTTTTCCGTGTTCGCGAGTTTACACAAGATGATGCACATATCTTCTGTACTGTTGATCAGATAGAGGAACAAATCATCGAAGTTATCGACTTTGTAGATAAAATTATGTCAACATTTGGTTTTGAGTACAAGATGATGATAAGTACTAAACCAGAAAAAGCAGTTGGTGATGCAGAAGTTTGGGAAAAATCTGAAGCTGCACTGAAAAATGCGATGGAAGTTCATAACCTACCTTATGAGATAGATGAGGGTGGTGGAGCTTTCTATGGTCCTAAAATCGATATTAAAATTTTAGATGCGATAGGTCGTGAGTGGCAGTGTGGTACAGTGCAACTAGACAACAACCTTCCAGCACGTTTTGAGCTTGAGTATAATGGTGAAGGAAATGAAAAGATCCAACCTGTTATGATTCATAGAGCGATACTTGGTTCATTTGAGAGATTTATCGGAATCCTTACAGAACACTATGCTGGAGAGTTCCCGATGTTTATAGCTCCTACACAAGTGGCGATTGTTCCTGTGGCAGAGACACATAAAGATTATGCTAAGCTTTTATCAGATAAACTTATTGACATTAATGCTGACAGTGAAATCTATGGTAAAAACGACTCACTTAACAAACGCATAAGAACTGCTGAGAAAACTCGCGTTCCTATGATAGTAGTTATCGGTGATGAAGAGATTGAAAACAAAACAGTCTCTGTACGTGATAGACGTACTCGTGAGCAATATACACTAAGCGAAGAGGAATTCTTAACGCTTATACAAACTAAAATAAATGAGGTAAATTTTTGAGTAAAAAAGATCGCGTAATAATGAATGATGACATTCGTGCAACAGAGGTAAGATGTAATGTAGATGGTGGGGAATCTTTAGGTGTTGTTTCTATAGATGTTGCTATGGAAAAAGCAAATGAGTTAGATTTAGATTTAGTTCTTATCGCTCCAAATGCAAAGCCACCTGTTGCTAAGATTATGGATTATGGTAAGTACAAATACCAAGAAGAGAAAAAACTCAAAGAGCAACGTAAAAATCAAGTAAAAATCGTTGTAAAAGAGATCAAGCTTTCAGTAAAAATTGCTGAAAACGATATGAACTACAAAGTAAAACACGCAAGAGAGTTTTTAGAAAAAGGTTTTCATGTAAAATTCCGTGTTTTCTTACGTGGTCGTGAGATGGCTCATCCAGAAGCTGGTAAAGAGGTTTTACTTCGTGTTTGGCCAATGGTTGAAGATATTGGTGTTATGGAAAAACCACCTAAATTTGAGGGTCGTTACTTCAACATGTATGTAACTCCTCAGAAATAATTTTTTTTAATTAAAATACTTAAGTATTTCTACTTAAGTATTTTAGCTTTTAAATTCTCTTCTTCTAAATCTTCACTTGCATATTTAATCACAATAACTTTTTCAGTCTCATTAATAAACCACTCTGCTATATGTTCACTCTCAAGAGTATTTAGTTTATCAAAATCAACATCTTCTTCTGGTATTACAAGATGTGAATAGCGTTTAGGATTTTGCATTTTAACAACAGTCCATATAAGCCAAACAACACCTATAGCACCTACTGTTAAACCTAGAGCCTCTCTTCCATTTGCATCAAGGTAGAGACCTGCAAATGTTCCTCCTAAAAATGTCATGAAGTATGCTACTGAGTTTGCTATACCAAGAGCTGCACCTTTTTGGTGTACTTTAGCAAATTTACTAATCATAGATTGTACAAGTGGTTCCATCATATTAAATGCAATAAAGAAAAAAACAACAGCAGTTATAAAAACAGCACTAGAATCAGTTGTACCCATAAGAACAAACGCAGCAATAAAAAGAACAATACTAGCTATAAAAATCTGTTTTGGAATATTGCGTTTCTCTCCAAGTATAGCTGCTGGACCCATTGCTAAAAGTCCTGCTATCATAGCTGGTACATAGACCATCCAAAGTTCACTCTTTTCCCAGTTAAAACCATACTCTGGTTTAGTTAGAAAAATAGGGATGATTACAAATGCTGCAGTCATTAAACCTTTTTGCATGGCATTAATGATAATCATACCTAAAAGATTTGGGTCCTTTAATATGTCTGATGTTTTTGTTTTTTCATGATATATGTGTTTTATTTTTGGTGGCGTAGGTACTTTAACAAAGAGAACTACTATAGCAACAAGAGCTAAAATTGCAGTGATAAAAAAGATTGCATGAATACCGTAATGTGATGCAACAACAGGTCCAATAGCCATAGCTATAGCAAAACTCATAGCAATAAAACCACCCATGATAGCCATAGCGTGGCCACGAGTTTTTTCTTCAACTAAGTCAGCTATCATAGCAGTTACAACGCTACCTATCGCTCCAGCACCTTGTAAGAATCGACCAAACATAAGTGTATAAATATCTGTGGCAAATGCAGCTACTAAAGAACCAGCAAGAAATATAAGAAGTCCTATCAATATAGTAGGTTTTCGTCCTATTTTATCACTCATAGAGCCAAATGGAACTTGAAAAATTGCTTGTGTAAGTGCATAACCACCAACGATTACACCAACAAGAAAAGGTGTTGCACCTTCAAGATCTAGTGCATAAACAGAGAGAACAGGAAGAACAAGAAAGAGTCCTAAAAATCTCAAAAAGAGAATAGAGGAGAGAGGGAGTACTTTTTTAAACATGATAACCTCGATAATTTAGTATAATTTCAACATTATATAGCAAGTAAGATAATGTTTACTCCTAAGGAAAAAAGAATGAAATTAGTTTTAGCTACATCTAATAAAGGCAAAGTAAAAGAGATAAAAAAACTCTGTAGTGAGTATGAAGTGGTAGCATATAGTGAGCTTATAGAGCCATTTGAGATAGTAGAAGATGCAGATAGTTTTAAAGAGAATGCTCTCATAAAAGCAAGAGCGGTTTATGAAGCACTCAATGATAAAGATGTTGTAGTGTTAGCTGATGATAGTGGCATAAGTGTAGATATACTCGGTGGAGCACCAGGGATATATAGTGCAAGATATGCAGGTGAAGATGCAAGTGACAAAGATAACCTTTACAAACTCATAGATGCACTTAAAGAGAAAGGCATAGAGTGTAGCGATGCACACTATACAGCGGCCATAGCGATAGTCACAAAAGAGAAAGAGCGAGTAGTTCATGGTTGGATGTATGGACAAGCTTGTAGTTTTGCAAGAGGTGATAAAGGGTTTGGTTATGACCCAATGTTCATACCAGATGGGTATGACAAAACATTGGGTGAGTTAGATGAGAGTATTAAAAAAGAGCTCTCTCACCGTGCTAAGGCTTTAAACCTAGCTAAGATAGTGCTTAAAACTCTATAAAACTTTACGACTCATGTCGTAAAAAGAGTCTTCTAACTTTTCTAGTATATGATGTAGTTTTACATTATATTTGTTAATTAATCGCATAATATCTCCTTAAATAACAGTTTATAACAGTTAATCATAGGATGATAAGCAAACTGTGTTCCACTTTTTTCTATTTTTTTAAAATATCCAAAGCAGTAAAACACCAAATAAGATTCTATAAACACCAAACGCTACAAATGTAAACCTCTCTAAAAACTTCAAAAAGAGCTTTATAGTTAAAAATGCTACAAAAAATGAGACTACAAACCCAACACCTAATGTAAGAAGATTGGCATCGCTAAACTCTTTGTAGTGTTTTAAAAGGTCATAAGCTGTAACCGCACTCATAACAGGAAACGCAAGTAAAAAACTAAACTCAGCACTCGCTTTGCGACTTAGACCTACAAGTAAAGCTCCGATTATCGTAGAACCCGCACGACTTGTTCCTGGAATGAGCGCAAAAACTTGTGCCCCACCGATGATAAGTGCTTGTTTGAGCGATATATCTTCAACATCTTCTATGAGAGTTTTCTCCTCTTTTATAAAAAACTTCTCCATTATAAGAAAGATAACACCACCTACTATAAACATAGTCGCAACGACATTGATGCTAAAGAGCTCTTTGATCTGGTGTGAGAAGAGAAATCCAACCGCCCCAATAGGTAAAAATGCTAAAAATACCTTTGTCCAAAGGTCTATCTTTTCAAACGTAAACTTCTCTTTGTAGTTAAAAAAGACAGCGAGTATCGCTGCAAACTGTATGATAACCTCATAGGCTTTGGTAACATTTGTTTGTTCTATGCCAAGCATAGAACTAGCGACTATAAGATGACCTGTAGAAGAGATAGGAAGGAACTCAGTAAATCCCTCGATAATGCCGAGTATAATAGAGTCAAAGATTGTCATATGTATCCTTATTAATTTTACGTGCATTTTAACATAGAAAGTGCTAAAACATAGATTTAATTTTATTTCGATATAATACGAGGTTTTATTTTAAACACACAAGGCTATGCCTAAAAAATCTCGTAGGAATTTTTATATGTTACTCTTTACACCCGGACCAACTCCAGTTCCACAAAATGTTCGTAATGCTATGGCAGATGAGACAATGCATCATCGTACACCTGAATTTGAAGCTATATTTGAAAAAACACGTAAACATCTTTTTAACCTCTTTAAAACTGATGAGGTAGTTATGATTGCCTCTTCTGGTACAGGAGCTATGGAGTCAGCAGTTATTAACCTCTGTAAAAACACACTTCTCTCTGTAAACTCTGGAAAGTTTGGTGAGCGTTTTGGCAAAATTGCTACCGCTCATGGACTCAAGAGTCAAGAGATTAAAAATGAGTGGAATACTCCAGTCTCAGTAGAAGATGTAGTAAACGCAGTAAAAGCAAATGCAGATATAGACGCAATAGCGGTGCAAATCAGTGAATCAGCTGGTGGACTTCGCCATCCTGTTGAAGAGTTAGCAAAGGCTGTTAAAGCGATAAACCCTAGTATCATGATTATAGCTGATGGGATTACAGCAGTTGGTGTTGAGGCTATAGATGTATCTAACATAGATTGTCTTATTGCTGGAAGTCAAAAAGCGCTTATGTTACCACCAGGTCTTGCGATACTTGGTCTCTCAAATGCAGCTATAGAGACTATCGGAAGTGGCGTTGGATACTACCTAAATCTTGCATCAGAGATAAAAAAACAGCGTCAAAATACTACTGCATATACAGCTGCTACAACTTTAACTATAGGGCTTTTAGAAGTTTTAGAGACTATAGAAGCAGATGGTGGAGTTGAGAAACTCTACAGTGATACTACAACTCGTGCAGAAGCTGTTAAGTCTGCGTTAGAAGCGATAGGTCTTCATATATATCCTCAAACTCCTGCAAAATCTATGACGACTATAGATGATGTAAACGCAGCAGAGATAAGAAAAATTTTAAAAACTGAGTTTGATGTAAATGTAGCGGGTGGTCAAGACCATCTAAAAGGTAAAATCTTTAGAATCAACCAAATGGGTCTTATAAGTAACTACGAGATGGCATGGGTAGTAAACGCAGTAGAGCTTTCACTTGATAAACTAGGTGTAAGAGCTTACGATGGAACTGCAAACAAAGTCTTCAATGAGATAACATTCTCAATAGGAAAATAGATGATACTAGAACATGAAATCCCAAATGGCTCAAAGCTCTACTTTGGTAACTCAGCAAAAGTAAAACGCCATATTGAAAATATAGCGAGTGAAGTGCTTGATGCAAATGGATTTGAGGAGATTGTAACACCGATATTCTCTTACCATCAGCATTTAAGTATCGCTGATGAGCGAGAACTTATAAAGGTAAATGATGCTAAAAATAACGCACTCTCTCTTCGTGCTGACTCTACTATAGATGTTGTTCGTATTATAGAGAAGCGTTTAGGTGCAAACTACTCTCAAAAAAAGTGGTTTTATATACAGCCTATAGTTACTTACCCAACGACTGAGCAGTATCAAGTTGGTGTAGAGTTTATGGGAGAGAAAAAACTCTCTAGTGTCGCTTCTTTAGCAGTAGATATTTTTGAGAAGTTAGAAGTGAAACCACTTATGCAGATCTCAAATATCAAAATTCCTGAGATTTTAGTAGAGTTGTTTGATGAGCTTACTATAGATGATTTTAGACATATAAATATAGATAAATTTATAAGTTTAAAAGTAGAGTGGCTTACAAAACTTGTTTATCTTCAATATGTTGAACAGATAGATGAAGTGATAACTATAGCTCCAAAAGCGATAGCAGATGAACTTTTAAAAATGAAAGATTTATGTTCAGAGATGTCTTGTGAGAACACAGTATTAGCACCGATATACTATGCAAAAATGCTTTACTATGATGAACTTTTCTTTAGATGTATAGTAGACAATGAAGTATATGCTCGTGGTGGAAGATATAAAAATGCAGAGTTGACATCAGTTGGCTTTGCAATATATACAGATTCAGTGTGTGAAGCACTTACAAAATAGTAGAATATAAAAAGAGGATAACAAAGTGAAAGCAGATTTAATCGTAGGAATCCAATGGGGTGACGAGGGAAAAGGTAAGATTGTTGATAGGTTAGCTTGTGAGTATGATATGGTGTGTAGAAGCCAAGGTGGGCACAACGCTGGTCATACTATATGGGTAGATGGTGTAAAGTATGCGCTTCACCTTATACCATCGGGTGTACTTAACCCTGAAGCTATAAATGTAGTAGGAAATGGTGTTGTTTTATCTCCTGAGTCTATTATAAAAGAGATGGAGCAGTTTGAAAACTTAGAGGGTCGTTTATATCTCTCAGACAAAGCACACTTAAACCTTCCATACCATGCACTTATAGACCAAGCAAAAGAGCGCCTAAAAGGTGACAAAGCTATAGGTACAACAGGAAAAGGGATAGGGCCAGCATACTCAGATAAAATCAACCGTGTTGGTTTTAGAATGGGAGAGCTTTTAAATCCTACAAAACTTTGTAGTGCTATTTTAGAGTATTTTGAGCAAAATAGAGCTATATTTGATGTACTTGAAATCGCTACACCAAATGAAGCAGAGCTTTTAGCTGAACTAGAGGGGTACAGTGAAAAGTTAGCTCCTTTTATCACAGATACTACTCAAATGGTGTGGCGTGCGTTAGATGAAGAGAACAAACGTGTACTACTAGAGGGTGCTCAAGGAACTCTTCTTGACATCGACCATGGAACTTACCCATATGTAACTTCAAGTGCAACTGTAAGTGCTGGTGCTTGTACAGGTTTAGGTATAAACCCTAAAGATATTGGTAAAGTTATAGGGATAGTAAAAGCGTACTGTACTCGTGTTGGAAATGGACCATTCCCAAGTGAAGATTTTGGTGAAGATGGTAAACGTTTAGGTGAGCAAGGGCATGAGTTTGGTACTACAACAGGACGTGCTAGACGTTGTGGTTGGTTTGATGCAGTTGCAACGCGTCATGCTGCACGTCTGAATGGTTGTGATGAGTTAGCTCTGATGAAACTTGATGTTCTTGATGGTTTTGATGAGGTGAAACTTTGTGTGGCTTATGAGTATAATGGTAAAGAGATTGACTATATGCCAGCAGATTTAGATGCAGTAAAACCTATATATAAAACTTTTAAAGGTTGGAGTGGTTCTGTAGGTGCAAGAAGTTTTGATGAGCTTCCAGAGAATGCACAAGAGTTTGTTAAAATTATTGAAGAGATTTCTAAAACTAAAGTGGGAATTATCTCAACTTCACCTGAGAGAGATGATACTATAATTCTCTAGTATGAAGACTCGCTATAGCTCACTTGTAACTGTTAAGAAGAGTGCAGTTCAAAAGAGTGAGCAAGAGGTTCAGAAAAAAAATAGTGAGCTCAAAAGTGCTAATGAAGCACTTGAAGTAGCTTACTCTACACTTTATGATATTGAAACACCACATGATGGCGTCGTAGCTAACTTTCTTACAACACAATCACTACTACAAACTGCAAGAGCACAGATACAACATAACAAAGAGTGGATAAACTTTGCTAAAGAACAACTTCATATAGCTAAAGAGAATCTTAAAAAAGATATGATAGAGTATGAAAAATTTCATTATCTTGAAGTTGAAGAGATAAAGAAACTTCTTTTAGCTCAAGCAAAACTTGAAGCAAAAGAGCTAGATGAAGTAGCACTTATGAGTTATGCAAACAGAACTATAGGGGAGATGCAATGATAAAAATAGTACTTATTTTAATGATAAGCATAGAGATATTTGCTCTACAAACAAGTGATAAACTCTATGAGTGTACAGAGATATTTAAAGAGAGAAAGAGTGAGTTACTTGTAGAGTTAGAACGCATTGATGAGCAAAAACAAGCACTTGAAGCACTCCGTGGTGCAACAGAAGAACTCTTAAAAAGAAAAGAGGAAAAAATATCTCAAGATGAGAGTAGAGCAGATGCAAAACTTAAAGATATAATACAAAAAGAGAAGAGTATAAAAGAACTTGTAGCAAAAAATGAGAAACTACTCAAAGAGTTAAAAGATACAAAAATGGGAAAGATGGCACAAACATTTTCAAAAATGAAACCTGCAAATTCTGCAACTATTCTCTCCGATATGCCAGACAAAGAGGCAGTAGATATACTTCGTTCACTTAAACCAAAAATTGTAGGAAAAATTCTCTCAAAAATGGAACCAAAAAAAGCTTCAACACTTACACTACTACTAAGTCAATAAAAATCTAAAAAAAACTTCTTTATGCTACTTAGGTAGCTAACAAATATTTTAAATTTATCTATAATTTCGTCGTAAATCAAAAAGAACTAAAGGAGTTTACGATGATAGTTACACGTTATAATCCAAATGCACAAATGAGAGAATTTAGAAGAGGTTTTGATATGTTAAATAGTATGTTAGATAATTTTTCGCCTACAACAGAGGTAGCATCAACAGCAGATTTTTCACCAGCTATCAACACAAGAGAAGATGATAAAGTTTACTATGTAGAGGTTGATTTACCTGGTATGAAAAAAGATAATATTGAGATAAGTGTAGAGGAAAATAGACTTGTTATTTCAGGTGAGAGAAAATTAAAAGAGGAAGTTAAAAAAGAGAACTACTATAAAATTGAGAGTAGTTTAGGGAAATTTTCTCGTTCATTTACACTACCTGAAGATGCAGATATTGAGAATATAGAGGCAAAAGTAGAAGATGGTATTTTAGAAGTAAAAGTTCCAAAACTAGAACTTAAAGATATACAAAAAAGTAAAAAAATAGAGATTAAGTAAAGGAGACATAAGATGAAAAATTTAATATTATCAACACTTACAGCAACACTTTTACTCTCTTCATCACTACTTGGTGTAGAGAGTCAGGCTTCATCTAGTAGTGTTACTAAAAAAGCGATACAAAAAGCTACTCATGATGCAAAGGAGAGTAAACTTATAAAAGAGGCTTTAAACTCATTAAAGTTAGCTTCATCAGCATTAGTAAAACTTCAAAAAAATAAGAGTGCTGAGGCTAAAAAAGATATTGAGTTGGCATTAGGAAAACTAGAATCAACACTAGTTGCTAAAGATGCACCTAAGCTACTCCCTATAGATCAAAGAGTAGTAGTGAAAAACTATGTAGGGAGTGTAGATGATATAGAAAAAGCACTAAAACAAGTAGGTAAACTTTTACGTGAAAAGAGAGTTCAAGAGGCTCAAACACTACTCTCTACATTACAGAGTGAAATAGAGGTTACAGTTGTTAACTTACCATTAGTTACATATCCTGATGCTTTAAAATTAGCATCAAAATTTATTATAGAGGATAAACCTCAAAAAGCACAAGAGGTATTAAAAGTTGCTTTAAACAGTTTTAGTGAAGTTGTTGAGATTATACCTCTTCCGATTATAAATGCATTGAAACTTATTGATGTTGCAAAAGCAGTATCTAAAGATGATAAGAGTGAAGCGTTAAAGTATCTCTCTTCAGCTAATGATGAGTTAAAAAAAGCAGAACTCCTAGGCTATATAAGCGAAAGTGCAACGACTTATAAAGAGTTACATAAACTTATAGATAGTGTAAAAGAGGAGATAAAAGGTAAAAATAAAGCAGAAAAAATGTTTGAAAATTTAGGAAAAAAACTTAACGAGTTTAAATCTAAAATCTTCTCATAAAGAGTAAAGTCTGCATAGTGTATAATCGACACTATGCAAACTATAACTAATTCACAACAATTAATTCTTCAAGAGCTAAAAGATGCTCACCCCGTTTTACAAACACAAAAAGAGTTATTTTTTGAAAAAGGTGAAGATCCTTTATCTAGTGCAGACACTTCAAAGTATTTTTATTTTGTTCTTGATGGTAAGATTAAAATTTACGATATAGATTTTGAAACATCAAAAGAGCAGACACTCTATATGCTCTCTCATGGGGATATGTTTGACGTTGTCTCTCTACTAGATGCTAAACCAAATCAGTATATCTCTGAAGTACTTGAAAAAGCACGAATTATTCAAGTTCCTCTGCAGGATGTAAAAGATTTAATACTTATTGATGAGAAATTTCGTCAGTATTTTTATAAATATATTGCTACACAACTAAAATCAATGGAAGATTTAGCAGTATCTCTCTCTTTTTATGACGTATATCATAGAGTTTTACAACTATTTGCAAGATACACAAAAACAGTAGATGGTAAATCTACTCTACATGTTATTGATAACTTATCACATGAAGAGATAGCTTCAATGGTAGGAAGTGTGAGAAAAGTAGTTAATAGGGCACTTCAAAAAGTTAAAAAAGATGGCATTATAGAGATAAGTCGTAAAAATATTCATATAAAAAACTTCCAAAAACTACTCGATAGATTGAATGTCTAATTATGTAATCAAACTTTTACCTAATTTAGGATAAAATGACAAAATTTATTAAATAAGTAGGGTCGTACAGATGAAAATATCACTAAAAACTATTCCTCATATATCTAGCAAAATAGCTATTGATCTAAATAAAAGTGGTGTTGTTACGATGACAATGGGCTTAGAGAGAGTCTCTCAAGAAGCTCAAAAAGTACTTGAAAAAAGTGTTGAACAAGAGCTTGACCTTGAAGATAAAGTTCATGAGATTTGTGAAGCAAATGAAGAGGAGATAGAGTTTAATCTTGTTGATGAGAGACAACTTTTCTTTATGATTAAGAAGAAATTAGCACCTGAATTTGGTGTAATTTTGAACTATGAAGAGAGATACTCTGATATTTCACATAAAATTTTAGATGAGCTCTATGAAGAAGATCTTATTCACTTTGATGTTACAGAAAATCGTATAAAAAATATTATCTACAATGCTATCACATCATTTATAGCAGATGCTTCTGAGATAGAAGATGCTGTCATGGAGAAAATCCGTACATATAAAAAGCACTATATCCCAGGAACAGATGAGTTCGATATTTTACATGAAAAACTCTACAGAGAAGAATTACAAAAAAGGGGTATGGAGTAATGCAAGAGTCTTTAAAAACAGTATATGTATATCTTGAGAATGGTACTTTTTTAGAAGCACAAAGTTTTGGTGCTGAGGGTACTAGTGTTGGAGAAATAGTATTTAACACATCATTAAGCGGGTATCAAGAGATTATGTCGGATCCATCTTATGCTGGTCAGTTTGTAACATTTACGATGCCAGAAATAGGAAACGTAGGTGTGAATGATGATGATATGGAGAGTACAGGTGCACATGCAAAAGGTATGCTTGTTCGAAACTATCAACCACGTTACTCTAACTTTAGAGCAGAAGAGTCTCTCGATATATTTTTAAAGAAACACAATGTTATGGGAATCTGTGCTATAGATACAAGATACTTAACAAAAATGATACGTGATGAGGGAGCTATGATGATGATAGCTTCTACAGATATATCTGATAAAGATGAACTAAAAAAGATTCTTACTAATTCTCCTCGAATTGAGGACATAAACTACATCGAAGAGGTAAGTACAAAAGAGAGTTATACCCATAATAGTGCAACATATGAAGAGAAAAATGGTTTTTTCTACAAAGAATCTCCAACACCTGAAGCGAAGATAGCAGTTATCGACTTTGGTGTAAAAAGAAATATCTTAAATGAGATAGTTGCATCAAAAATAGCAGTAGAGGTTATGCCAAATGACTTTAAAGCTGAAGATATTATAGAAAAATTCGAAGCAAAAGATATAGATGGTGTTTTCCTCTCAAATGGACCTGGCGATCCACTTGTACTTAAAAAAGAGCAAGAGCAGATTAAGAAGCTTATAGCTGCTAAAGTACCTATGTTTGGTATCTGTTTAGGGCATCAGCTTCTTTCTATCTCTCACGGTTATGATACTTTTAAACTTAAGTTTGGTCACCATGGTGGAAATCATCCAGTAAAAAATGAAAAAACTGGACTTGTAGAGATTACAGCACAAAATCATAACTATAATGTTCCAGATAACATTACAGAGATAGCAAGTGTTACACATACTAACCTTTTTGATAACACTATTGAGGGACTGAAGTACAACGATAGCCCAATCTTTTCAGTGCAACATCATCCAGAGTCTTCTCCAGGACCTAAAGAGAGTCGCTATATATTTGGTGAATTTCTCTCTATGATTAAAAGATAGTAACCTATAAATCTAAGTGTATCCCAGCACTTAGATAAAAAAAATCGACATTTCTTCTACAAAAATAAACATAAAAACTTAGATAAAATCATCAAAAGTGCAAAAGTAAACGATTAGATAATATATTGTTACAAAAGTATTAAATTTAAGTAACTTTAAACATAGTTATTGCTAATATGGCAGAGTTAATTAGTATAATAAATTTATCTAAAATTAATTATATGAAATTGCTTTGAATCTTAAGGAGGCTATATATGGAGAATCGTCCATTAGAGTACGACTACACAGTTGCTAAGTTGTTTATGCTTGCTACGATTGTATTAGGAATCGTAGGTATGACAATTGGTGTATTTATCGCATTTGAACTTGCATTTCCAAGTTTAAATACTGTTTTCGGTGAAGGTCTCGCTGAATACACAAACTTTAGTCGTCTTCGTCCACTGCATACTGATGCAGTTGCATTTGGTTTTACTTTAAGTGGTATTTTTGCTACTTGGTATTATGTTGGTCAACGTGTACTTAAAGTTTCTATGGCAGAGTCTAAAGTACTTATGTTTATCGGGAAACTTCACTTCACACTTTACATCTTAGGTGTTGCAGCAGCTGTTGTATCACTATTTATGGGATATTCAAGCTCAAAAGAGTATGCTGAATTTGAATGGCCTATTGATATTGCTATTGTTATTGTATGGGTATTATGGGGACTAAGTATTTTTGGTCTTATCGGTATTCGTCGTGAGAAGAGTTTATATATCTCAGTTTGGTACTATATTGCTACTTTCTTAGGTGTGGCTATGCTTTACCTATTTAACAATATGGAAATCCCTACAATGTTAGCTTCTGCACCAGATGGTTCAGCTGTTGGTGGTAGTTGGATGCACTCAGTATCTATGTATGCAGGTACAAATGATGCACTAGTACAATGGTGGTATGGACATAATGCGGTTGCATTCGTATTTACGGTTCCTATTATTGCAATGATTTACTATTTCTTACCGAAAGAGTCTGGTCAAGCTATCTACTCATATAAATTATCATTACTTTCTTTCTGGGGATTAATGTTTGTTTACCTTTGGGCTGGTGGTCACCACTTACTTTTCTCAACTGTTCCTGACTGGATGCAAACTATGGGTTCTATATTCTCTATAGTTCTTATTCTTCCTTCATGGGGTTCAGCGATCAATATGCTTCTTACAATGAAAGGTGAGTGGCAACAAGTTGCATCATCTCCATTAATTAAGTTTATGGTTTTAGCTTCAACTTTCTACATGTTCTCAACACTAGAAGGTCCAATTCAAGCTATCAAATCAGTTAATGCTATTGCTCACTTTACAGACTGGATCGTTGGTCACGTTCATGATGGTACTCTTGGTTGGGTTGGATTCATGATTATTGGTGGTCTTTACCATATGGCTCCACGTGTATTTAAACGTGAGATCTACTCTAGAAAGTTAATGGCTTCTCAATTTTGGGTACAAACTTTAGGTGTTGTTCTTTACTTTACTTCAATGTGGATTTCAGGTATTACTCAAGGTATGATGTGGAGAGCACATGATGAGTTTGGTAACTTAGCATATTCATTTATTGATACTGTTAATGTTCTACACCCATACTATGCACTTCGTGGTACAGGTGGTTTATTTTACCTAGCTGGTTTCTTTATGTTCGCTTATAACATCTACAAAACTATGACTTCTGGTCGTAAAGTAGAAGAGTCTGAACTACAAAACGCATCGCCTATGGGCGCTTAATAGAAAGGAGATATAAATGTTTCATTGGTTAGAAAAAAATCCATTCTTATTCTCGGTAGGTGTATTTGTAGTAATTGCCTTTGCAGGTTTAATCGAGATTGTTCCAAACTTTGCGCAAGCATCTCGTCCAGTTATCGGTACTAAGCCGTATTCAACTCTTGAGTTAGCTGGTCGTCAAGTTTATATTAAAAATAGTTGTAATGCTTGTCATTCACAACTTATTCGTCCATTTAAATCAGAAACTGACCGTTATGGTCACTACTCTTTAAGTGGTGAGTATGCTTATGATCGTCCATTCCTATGGGGTTCAAAACGTACAGGTCCAGATCTTCACCGTATTGGTAACTACCGTACAACAGACTGGCACGAAAATCATATGAAAGATCCTGTATCTGTTGTTCCTGGTTCAATTATGCCAGCTTATAGATGGATGTTTACAAACAGTGCTGATATCAACACTGCATATGCTGAACAATTAACTGTTGCTCAATTCTTTGCAGTACCTTACAACAAAGCTGTTCCAACGAAAGATGGTTCAACTGTAACTGTAAAAATGGGTAACAATGTAACTGAAGCGAAAGCTTTAGCACTTGAAGAAGCAAAATTAATTGCTGCAGATATGAAAGATCAAGATGTAAAAGATAAAGTTGCTGCTGGAGATATTCCAGAGATCGTAGCTCTTATCGCTTACTTAAATTGTCTTAAATAGTTAAAGGATATATAGTGGAAATTGCACAATTACAAGCTTATGGTTATCTTGTACTTATTGGTGGTCTTGTTGTTGTATTGTATGCGTATATTTACCATCTCTACAAGCAGAGAAAAGATGCTGATGGTCATGACTATGAAGAGTATAGCAATCTTGCACTAAACGATGATATAGCGGATACTCCGGTAAATGCTATATCTGACGATAAAGAAAAATAGGAGAGATATATGAATAAGCTTTATCTTTGGGGTATTATCATTACAGCTGCGATGCTTGGTGCTACTTATGTTACCGTTGGGTATCAAAAGGGTGGTTTAAATGGTGATATTGTAAATATGCTTGCAATTGCTGGGGCAGTTGCACTAATTATTATTACGGTTTTTGTTGTTATTAAGTATGTACGTCAAATGCAAACTGATACAGCAACAGGTGAGTTGGCTGATGAGTCTTGGGATAACATCGGTGAGTATAAAAATCCAGTTCCAATGGGTTGGGCAATAATCTTTTTAGGTACAATGATTTGGGGAATGTGGTATTTCCTAGTAGGGTATCCTGTAAATGCATACTCTCAAATTGGTGAGTATAATGAGGATGTTGCTGTACATGATAAAAAGTTTAATACTGAATATGCATCGATTACAGGTGATAGACTTGTAGAGATGGGTGAGTCAGTATTTTTAGCTGAGTGTCAAGTTTGTCATGGTATCAATGCTGATGGTATTGATGGAAAAGCTGCTAACTTAAATCAACGTCTTGAAGCGAATACTGTTAAGTATGTAGTAGAGCATGGTTCAAACAACCAACTACTAGGTATGGAAATGCCAATGCCTGATCGTAATGGTCTTTTCAATGCTAACACAGGTGCTTTAATTACTGATGAAGAGATTGATGCTGTTGCTTCTTATGTTGCAAATGGTATGAGTGGTAAAGGTTCTGAAGTATTTGCTGGTACTTGTGCATCATGTCATGGTGAAAAAGGTACTGGTATGGAGATGGTTGCTCCAAATATTGCTCAATTTACTCCGGCTCTTGTTACTAATGTTCTTAAACATGGTAAAAAAGCTGCTATTGGTAGAATGCCTGCGTTTGATAGACTTAACGCTAAGCAAAAAGAAGCTGTTGGTGCATACATCACTAGCTTAAGCAAATAAGGGGTCATTTATGAATGAAAATAGAAGTATATTCGCTCTTGATGGTATGACTGGTGGTTTGATAGCAACTGGATTACTTTTAAGCATATTAGTTGGTTTAACTATTGGTGCATTAAATGTTCAAAGTGCAAATGCATCAAACTACTATAAAATAGTAGATGAAAAATCTATCAAAATGTTTAGTGTTGATAACGCTAAACATGTTGTAGATGCGAAATAAGGAGTATAGTTATGGAAAAAATTCTAGCTTGGGGTTTAGTAATAATGGCTGCTTATACACTTTTTGCGGTTGTAACACCAAATCATCTTTTCGTTGGTTAGGAAATTCTTTGAAATTTTTTAACAGAGGGCTTTTTGCCCTCACTCTCACAATCTTATTTCACACATCATTAGTAGCAGAATATTTATATAAAGATGAAGTAGTACATCGTCCAGAATTTCGACAAGAAGTTGAAACATTGGGAAGTGAACTGTATGAAAAAACTGGAATACGTCTTTTACTTGTAATGTTAAGAGAATTACCACATGATAAGAGTATGTATCAATATGAAAAAGAGTTTTTAACTCAATTCAATGATCCAACTATAGTTCTTACTTTTTCAGAAATGAATTCAGAAGTGGATCTCTTAGCAAATGATCCATCATTATATAAGTATTTTAACAAAAAACAAGTATTGAGCCCTGTTGCATCGCCTGTACAAGCATTTATAATGGCTTTAGTTTATGGAGATAGTTGGGAGCACTTTAATGATTTAAGAAAAGATTATGGTGGTACTATATTGCCTTTAATTGCGACTAAAGCAAAAGGTGAACAGATAGTTGGTAAATATGCTGGTAGTATGTTTAATGGCTATATCGATATAGCACATCAAATCTCTGTAAGCAAAGGTGTTGTTTTAGCAAGTGATCCTGGAGATGCTAATCAAGAAGCTCTTTTTTGGGTGAAGTTTGTATTTTATAGTTTCATTTTATATGCTATAATTATGTTAATTAGAAGATTATATAATAAAAAGAAGGCATAAAATGAATCTAAGTAATGGTAAAATCTGGCCTCTTGCTATTGGTTTATCTATAGCAGGTGTTTTTGCTATGGCAATAGGAACAATCATTGTTACTGGTAAGGCAGATATACAAAAGAGTGATAGATATATGACATACTATCAAGATGCAGATGCAAAAGCTAATGATTATATCATAGAGAAAATAGCATTTAATAAAAAGTATGACATTGCTTATTTAACAAAAAAAGTTACTCAAGAGAACTCGACTATAAGTTTTAGTGTTAAAGATAAAACTGGAAAGAGTGTTGAAAATGCTAAAATTATTATATCTACAAGTCGTCCTGAGACAGAGAAATTTACTAAAACTTATAAAGATCCTATATATTTAGATGGTGTTTATAGTTTTGCTAATGTTTCATTTCCTAAAGCAGGAATATGGAATATAATAACTAAATTTGAAGTTGATGGTATTAGTAGATTTTTAAATATAAAAGTAGATACAAGAAACGATAAAATAAAATACTTTGATTAGTACAACAGTAGTTTTTCCCTCTGCTCGTGCGATTCGTCACGAGCAGTTAAATATAGAGAACCAATCCCTCCTTCTTCCAAAATATATCACCATAAATGAGTTTATAGCTAATCTTTGTATTGTTGAGAACTATAAAGCTATAGATGAAGATAGTCGAGTTTTACTTCTTCTTGAAGCATCAGATTTTAAAGAGTTCTCAAATCTTCAAATTGAGAGAAACTTCTTTACGTTTACAAAAAATAGCTCTTATATATTTAAATTTTATGAAGAGCTTAGTGCTGAATTATATGATATAAAAAATTTAGATACTGCAGATATATATGCTGAGTATGAGGAGCATATAACTATACTACAAGAGTTATATAGAAGGTATGAAGCTATATGTAATGAGAGAGCTCTCCTAGATAAGATATTTCTACCAAAATTATATAGATTTAATACAGAGTATGTAAAAAGAAGTAAAAAGATTTTTCTACATATAAATGGACACTTTACTAACTTTGAGTTTGAACTTTTAGAGAGATCAGCAGAGTACACAGAGGTAGAGATTTTCTTTAAACGTAAAGA
>JAADDU010000087.1 GCA_013153755.1 Campylobacterota bacterium
TAGTAATGTTGCTATATACACACTACTTTTAAATTTAGATGCATCTGCTAAAATCGTATCTTTTGTAGCTATATTACATTTTCTAGCTGGTATTATACAAGCTCCATTTTCTGGTTCAATTATAGATAGTGTTAAACCAAAAAAACTTATGTTGGTACTTATAGGTATGGAGTTTTTTTCAACATTATTTTTAATTTTTGTAGATACTGCATCTGATTTATGGATGCTTTATATTCTTATCTTTATAAAAATGGCAGCAGCCAGTTTTTATTTTACTACTGAGATGTCGTTGTTACCTAAGCTTTTAAGTGGTGATAAGTTACAAACTGCGAATGAATTGCATTCTATTATATGGTCGTTTTCATATACTTTTGGTATGGCACTTAGTGGATTTGTTGTTTATGCTTTTGGGATTAAGATAGCATTTGTGTTAGATGCAATGATGTTTTTGATAGGTTTTATACTACTTTATACTTTAGATATAAATGTTACATTTACAAAAACTAAAGAAAACTTATATGAAATGATGAAAGATACTTTTAGATATATTAAAAAAACACCACAAGCACTGCATCTAATGTTATTACACGCTTTTGTAGGGCTTAGTGCATTTGATGTTTTAGTTGTCTTAATGGTTGATAAATATTATGCTTCGATTATAGCAACATCTTTAGCTATAGGTCTTATACATGCATCTAGAGCAGTTGGATTAGTTGTTGGGCCTATGGCTATAAGTAAGTGGATAACTAATAAAGCTTTGGTTTATGTTTTTATAGCTCAGGCATTTGCTATATGGTTATGGGCTTTTTTTATGTATGATTTTTATCTTTCTCTTTTAGCTAGTGTAATAGTTGGACTTTTTACAACAACACTTTGGTCATATACATATACTTTACTTCAAAAAAATATAGACAAAAAGTATTATGGTAGAGTTATAGCTTATAATGATATGTTGTTTTTAAGTAGTGCTGTTTTCACCTCTTTTATGGTTGGATTTTTAGCATCTAGTGGTTATTCATTGGAGTTTATCACACTACTTATTGGTGTAGGGTTTGCTTTAGGTGGTATATATTTTAAATGGATTTTAAAAACTCAAAATATTAAGGAAGATGATGATTTATAACTCAAAAATAGGTGAAATTGATTTAGCTAATGTTAGAAAAATATATCCTGCTGGTGTAGTTGAAGTAGATGGAGAAGTTGCTCGTATGAGTTTAGAGTGGATAGATACAAATGAAGGTAAAGTTAATTTACATGGTTTTGTATTGGTGTTTGATTTTACACCTATAGGGGAAGAAGTTAGAGACGAAACTATTTTAGAGTTTAAAACAAAAGAGGAACTTTTTATATCTATGAATGAGGTTTCAAAATTATTTCAAAATTGATTTCAAACGATACTAAAAGTGTACTAAAACTTGCCTTTCCTGCTGCACTCAAACATCTAGTAGATATACTTCAAGTTCTTATAGATATGCTCATGGTTGGTTTAGTTAGTGTATCAGCACTTGGGGCTGTTGGTATGAGTATGCAGTTTATGATGATTATAAATGTATTGATGACACTCTATGTTGTTGGTGGAAATGCACTTATATCAAGGTTTATAGGGCAGGGTAGAAAAAAGAGAGCATCTGCACTTTTATATACACTTGTACTTCTTGCGATTTTGTTATCCATAATTGTATCTTTTGGTGGCTATACCTTTAGTGAAGATATATATAGTCTAATGGGTGCATCTAGTGAGGTTATAAAACAGGGTTCATTATATTTTAAAATCATCTCTTTAGGTATTGTAGTGATTTTTATAGATAACCTACTTTATAATGCACTCTCAGCAGCAGGAGATACTAAAAGCTCTTTATATATTAAGCTTTTTTCAGCGTTTTTAAATGCTTGTTTAAACTATGTTTTTATTTTTGGTCATTTTGGATTTGATGCTATGGGGATAGAGGGTGCTGCTTATGCAACTGTTTTATCTTACTCATTTAATGTTATAGCTTACTATGTACTTATAAAAAAGTTAGATGCAATGCTTAGTTTTATACCTATCATTCGTATATATGATATAAAAAGAGTTCTTAAGGTTGGTTGGAGTGCTGCTATGGATAGGGGTATCTCTAGTTTATCATTTTTAGTGTTTGTTTCTATCATAACTGTTTATGGAACTGCAGAATTGGCTGGTTATCAAGTTGGGCTTAGAATTGAGGGGATTGCTTTTATGCCAGGGTTTGGATTTGCTATAGCATCTATGGCTTTAGTAGGGCAAAATCTTGGTGCAGGAGATAAAGATAGAGCTTTTAATATGGGGATTATAAGTGGAAGGATAGCTTATATATTTATGGGTAGTGTGGGTGTTATACTCATACTCTTTCCTGAGTTTTTGATAAGTTTTTTTACACATGATTTACTTACTATTAAGGTTGCTTCATATTATCTTATACTTGTTGGATTAGCCCAAATTCCACTTGCAATAATGTTTGTTTATTCTGCTTCTTTGCGTGGAGCAGGAGCAACAAAAACTACACTGAAGATAAATGTTTTATCTTTATGGTTTTTTAGAGTTATACCATCATATATAGTATATAAATTAGGCTTTAGTATTGTTGCTATTTTTGTGATAATGAATATAGAAACTCTTTTAAAAGGGATAATTTATTGGTATATCTATCAAAAAAGAACTTGGTTAGATACTAAGATTTGATGAGTTATATATAACTTGCCTTTAATTTTTAAGTCAAATAGGATAAAATCTCATTATGAATTTACAAGAGTATAAACAAGCAGTAGATAAGTTAAATCTTTATGCATATCATTATTATGTTTTAGATGATTCTATCACTACGGATGAGGTATATGATAAGCTTTATCATAAAGTAGTTGAATTTGAAGAAAATTATCCAGATGAGGTTTTAAAAGACTCTCCAACACAAAGAGTTGGGGATGTTGTTAGTGAAGGCTTTAAAAAAGCTCCCCATCTCTCTCGTATGTGGTCATTAGAAGATATTTTTGATTTTGAGGGACTTGAAAAGTGGTTAATTAAAACTTATAAATTAGATGCAAATATATCTTTTTATTGTGAACCAAAGTTTGATGGTGCTAGTTTAAATCTAATCTATGAAGACGGTAAGCTTATACAAGGTATTACTCGTGGTGATGGTGTAGTGGGTGAACTTATCACTCAAAATGTAAAAACTATCCGTTCCATTCCTCTTAGTATAGAACATAAAGCAAAAATTGAAATCAGAGGAGAAGTTGTTATCTTTAAAGATGAATTTTTAAAGATAAATGAGATTAGAACTAAAAATGAAGAAGTAGTTTTTGCAAACCCAAGAAATGCAGCAGCTGGAAGCTTAAGACAGTTAGATTCTGCTGTTACTGCATCAAGAAACTTAGTATTTTTACCTTATGGAGTAGGGGAAAATTCATTAACACATAAGCTCTTAAGTAAAAAGATGGAATATATATACTCATTGGGTTTTAAAAAACCACCACAAAGTGCTATCTGCAAAAATATTACAGAGATTCAAGCTATTTATGATGTTATGCTTAAAGAGAGAGAGAGTTACCCTATGATGCTTGATGGTATGGTCATAAAAGTGGATGAGATAGCTTCACAAATAGATATGGGTTATACTGTAAAAGTACCAAGATTTGCAGTTGCATATAAGTTTCCAGCTGTAGAGAAGATAACAACTATAAAAGAGATAGTTCTTCAAGTAGGAAGAACAGGTGCAGTTACTCCTGTAGCCATAGTTGAGCCTACAGATATAGATGGTGTGGTTGTTGAGAGAGCAACTTTGCATAATTTTGATGAGATAGATAGAAAAGATATACGACTAAAAGATAAAGTAATCATACTTAGAAGTGGTGATGTTATACCAAAAATCATTAAAGTTTTAACACATGAAAGAGATGGTAGTGAAGTTAAGGTTATAAGACCAACTTTATGCCCAGTATGTAATAGCGAGCTTTTAGATGAGGGTGTTTTACTAAAATGTCAAAATCTTTCATGTGAGGCTAGGGTAGTAAACTCCATTATTTATTTCGCTTCAAAACCATGTTTAAATATAGACGGATTGGGCATAAAGATAGTTGAAGTACTTTTTAGTAGTGGATTAGTTAAGAATGTAGTTGATTTGTTTGATTTGACTTTAGAAAAACTTTTAAAACTTGAAGGTTTTAAAGAGAAAAAGTCTAAGAACCTCTTACTTGCGATAGAAAATGCAAAAGGTTGTGAGTATTGGAGATTTATCAACTCTCTTGGGATTGAGCATATTGGAGAAGTTGCTTCTAAAACCTTAGCAGATAGCTTTGGATTTGGATTTGTAGATGCTACAAAAGAGCAGATAATTTTATGTGATGGTATTGGTGAAGAGATGGCTGAATCTGTTTTAGAGTTTGTTAGGGTAAACAAAGAAATCATAACAACTTTACAAGGGATACTAAAGCCACTTGAACCAACACAAAAGATAGAAGCAAAAGAAAACCCATTTAAAGGTAAAACTGTAGTTTTAACAGGTACTATGTCTAAATCTCGTGGCATGATTAAAGAGATGCTAGAATCTTTAGGTGCAAAAGTATCTGGGAGTGTTAGTAAAAAAACAGATTTTTTAATCTATGGTGCAGATGCAGGCAGTAAATATGACAAAGCTATGAAGCTAAATGTTAGATGCATAGATGAAGATGAAATGATGGAGATGATAGGATGAAAGTAATTTTAATATTTTTGATGTTAGTTAGTTATATTTATGCAGATAGAGATGGTGGACCTTATGTAGGGTTTGGTTATGGTTCATCTAAATTTAGTGATGATGATTTGTATAAAAGTTTAAAAGAAGATACCTCCATGGCAATGATATTGTACGCTGGTGCATATATAAATAAACATCTTTCAATAGAAGCTGGTTATACCGACTTAAATTTAAAAAATGAATATAGAGCAATAGATGAGTTAAATACCCTAAAAGATGTAAGTTTTACGGCCATTAATGTAAGCACATTGGCTCATTATGCTTTTTTTGATGATATATTAGATTTTTATGCTAAATTTGGTGTTGGAAGAGCTAGTATGAGTGGAGGTAATGGTAGTGGCTTTGATATGCTTTTTGGTGCTGGTATGGGAGTTAGATTTAGTGAACTCTTTAGTGCAAAAGTAGCTTATGATAGACATGTCTTAAAGTATGATGAAATGCTTAAAGATTATGATATGCATATAGATTTTGCTTATGTAGCTTTTGAGGTACAATTTTGATAAGATTAGATAATTATCTTGTCCAAAATAAACTATCAGATAGTAGAACAAAGGCTCAAGCAATCATAAAAGATTCAGTAGTAAGTGTAAATGGTAAGGTTATAACAAAAAGCTCATTTAAACTAGAAAAAGATGATAAAGTAGAGCTTAAAGAGCATAAGGTTTATGTATCTCGTTCAGCACATAAACTAAAACTTTTTTTAGATGATTTAGATTTGAATTTAGATGCAGTGGTTGCATTAGATATTGGTTCATCTACTGGTGGATTTACGCAGGTACTTTTAGAATACGGTGCAAAAGAGGTTAGTGCAGTTGATGTTGGGAGTGAACAGTTACATAAGATTTTAAGAGATGATAAAAGAGTGTTTTGTTATGAAAACTGCGATATAAGAGAATTTAAAAGTGATAAGATTTTTGACATAGTAGTAAGTGATGTTGCTTTTATATCTTTACATAATATTTTAGATGATATTCATAGACTTTCATCAGATAAAATTATTTTACTTTTCAAGCCCCAATTTGAAGTTGGAAGAGATATAAAAAGAGATAAAAATGGTGTAGTCTTAGATAAAAAAGCCATAGAGTTAGCTATGATTAAATTTGAAGATGCTATAGAGTTAAAAGGGTGGTCTCTTATAAAAAAAGCACCATCTAAGTTAAGTGGTAAGGAGGGTAATGTTGAGTACTGCTACTATTATAAAAGATAGCACAAGCATCGCTATTGGTGGATTTGATGGGATGCATATAGGGCATCAACACCTTTTTAATGAGTTGGGAGAAAATGGAGCTATAGTTGTTATAGAAACAGGTTATGCAAACTTAACTCCTAAAAAAGAGAGAGAAAACTTTTCTAGTTATCATATAGTTTATCTTGATTTAGAAGATATTAGACATTTAGATGCAGTGGGTTTTTTGGAACTTTTGAAAAAAAGGTTTGTAAAACTTAAAAAAATAGTAGTTGGGTATGATTTCCATTTTGGAAAAAATAGAAAGTACTCTTTTAATGATTTAAAAACTCTTTTTGATGGAGAAGTTAAAATCGTAGATGAGGTTACTTTAAACGGAGATTCTATACATTCACATAAGATTCGAGCTAAAGTGCAGATAGGAGATATAGAGGGTGCAAATGCTTTTTTAGGGCATAATTACACCATAAGAGGAAAAGTTGTATCTGGTCAAGGGATAGGAAAAAAAGAGTTAGTAGCTACTATAAATATAGAATCAAATGGCTTTTTAATACCAAAAGAGGGAGTTTATGCTACCTTGACACGCATAGAAGATGAGGAACATTATCATCCTTCTGTATCCTTTATAGGGCATAGAGTTACAACAGATGGTTCTTTTGCTATAGAATCCCACATTCTCGATGGAGAGGTGGAGTGTAGAGAAAATGCAAGTATAAGTTTTGTTTCATTTATAAGAGATAACGAAAAATTCGATTCACTAAGTGAGTTGAAAAAAGCGATACAAAAAGATATAAATATCGCTTCAAAAAAATTAAAGTTGATACAATTATGAGAAAAAGAGAATACCTACAAAGTGTTGATGGTATAGGGTTTAAGTTTTACCAAACACAAACAGATTTTATAGTAGATGAAGTAATTTCAAAAGAGTTTAAAGGTAAGGGGAATTATCTTATCTTAAAGGTACAAAAAATCGAGCTTACTACTTGGGATATGGTAGCGATATTTGCTGAGTATTTAGCGATTCCAGCTCAAAAGATAGGTTATGCAGGTTTAAAAGATAAACATGCAACAACTACACAGTATATCTCTATAGATGCATCGTATGAAAGGATGTTAAAACAGTTTTATCATAAGCAGATTAAAATTTTATCTACTATAAGAGATTCTAGCTCTATCCGTATGGGAGATTTAGATGGAAATCGATTTAGTATAAATCTTCATTTTGTAGATAATATAGATGCAGGTCGTATAGAAAAAGTTGCTAGAAAGATAGCTAGAGATGGACTTCCTAACTACTTTGGTTATCAAAGATTTGGGCGAGATTCAGATAGTATAAAACAAGCAAAAGATATGATAGAAGGAGACCTTTTTATAGAGGATGATAAACTAAAAAACTTTCTTGTATCCATATATCAAAGTACTTTTTTTAATGATTGGTTAAGAGAGAGAGTTTTACTCACAAGGGAGGAATCTCAAAAAAAACTTTTGACACTAGATGGAGATGTTTATAATTCTAAAAAAGTAGTAACTGGTCTTTTATGTGGTAGAGATGTAAAAAGAGCAAAATCAGATGCAAGAGAGATAGAAAAAAAGTATGATGATGAGTTTTTACAACAAAAAGGTTATAGAAGAGATGCACTTGTCTTTCCAAAAGATATAGAGTGTAAGTATATAAGAAAAGAAACCATGTTAAAACTATCTTTTACACTTCCAAAAGGCTCTTATGCAACAGTATTTTTAGAGAGTATAGCAGACAAAAATTACACAGCTAAGGATGTTAAGAAAAAATAAAAGCTAAATTCATATTGGTTTAATGCAATTTAGATTATAATCATGCAATTTTTACAAGACAGGGAGTACGCCTATGGGTGAATTGTTTACATTTTTTGGTCTTATTTCTCACGATAAGAGTTTTATCTACTTAACACATATGTTGTTATCTGCTGGTTTAGCATTACTTATAGTAAGAGCTGCGATGGCAAATCTTCAACTAGTTCCTACTGGGGCACAAAACTTGATGGAAGCATATCTTCAAGGTGTTTTACAAATGGGTAAAGATGTTATGGGTGAAGAAAATGCTCGTCGTTATGTTCCACTTGTTGCTACGATTGGACTTTTTGTAGTTATCGCTAATCTTATTGGTGTTATACCAGGATTTGAAGCTCCAACAGCATTTTTAGAGATGCCTTTGGCACTTGCCTTAGTTGTATTTGTTTATTATAACTATGAAGGTATCCGTCGTCAAGGTGTAGTAAAGTATTTTAAACACTTTTTAGGTCCTGTTTGGTGGTTATACTGGTTAATGTTTCCTATCGAGATAGTTTCTCATTTCTCAAGACTTGTTTCTCTTAGTTTCCGTCTTTTTGGAAATGTAAAAGGTGATGATATGTTCTTAATGGTAATCTTGATGCTTGCTCCTTGGTTATTACCAATGATTCCTTTTGCACTTCTTACTTTTATGGCATTTTTACAAGCGTTTATCTTTATGATGCTTACTACTGTATATATTGGTTCAGCTGTAGTAACAGAAGAACACTAAGAATAATCCTCCTTTAATGCAAAAAGATATATTTGATAAAATTATAAACTTTTTGCTTGGAGCATCATGGGCGATTGTCATTTTTGGTGCTCTTATCACTTTTAAAATCTTTCTTTTTTTAGGTTTTCCAATCGCTTTATTTTTTACAATTATCTTCGTAATATTGGCACTTTTTGTCATTTTAGCTATAGATACTTTTGCTGTAAACAAGGAGAGATTACAAGAAGCTAAAAAACATACACAACTTTTAGAAGAATTACTACAAAAACCATAAAAAATTACATTTTACATATATCTAAGAACTGTTTTTCGTTATAATAGTTTATAATTTATGAACTTAAAAGGTAGATTATATGAAAACCATTAGTTTGATATTTTTTCTAGTTTTAAATCTATATGCATTAGATGAAAGTGTAGATGATATCCTAAATGATATAAGCACAAAAACAGATTTATCTGAAAAAACAAAGCTTGAAAA